>NZ_JRVI01000212.1:0-1633 GCF_000783375.1 Sphingomonas sp. Ant20 | reverse complement strand
GGCGGTCCGGGCGCAGCAGTGCTGGGCTGCCCCTCACCCCGACCCCTCTCCCCCGAGGGGAGAGGGGGTAGGTTACGCCGCTTCGCGGGCGCTCAGATAGCCGATGACGGTGCCGAGCTGTTCGCGCAGGTCTTTCCGGTGGACGACCATGTCGATCATCCCGTGTTCGAGATAATATTCCGACGTCTGGAAATCCTCGGGCAGCTTCTCGCGGATCGTGCTCTCGATCACGCGGCGGCCGGTGAACGCTAGTGTCGCCTTGGGTTCGGCGATCTGGACGTCGCCGAGCATCGCATAGGCCGCCATCACGCCGCCCGACGTCGGATCGGTCAGCACGACGATATAGGGCAGCCCGGCGTCGTGGAGCATCTGGATCGCGACGGTGCTGCGCGGCATCTGCATCAGGCTGAGAATGCCCTCCTGCATGCGTGCGCCGCCGCTGGCGGTGAAGATCACATAGGGCACCCGGTCCTCGATCGCGGCCTCGACGCCGCGAACGAAGCTTCGCCGACCGCGAGGCCCATCGACCCGCCCATGAAGCCGAAATCCTGGACGCCGACGACGACGCGGTGGCCGTCGATCGCGCCGCGGGCATTGACCAGCGCGTCACGCTCGCTGTTGTCGGTGCGTGCCGCCTTGAGGCGATCGGTATAGCGCTTCTGGTCGCGGAACTTGAGCGGATCCTCGGGCACCGGCGGCGCGGGCAGCTCGCTGCAGCTGCCTTCGTCGAACAGCTGCGCGAACCGGATCTTCGGCCCGATGCGGTCGTGATGGTCGCATTTCGGGCAGACGTGGAGATTTTCCTCCAGCTCCTTGGTGAAGACCATCTGCCCGCAGCCCTTGCACTTGTGCCAGAGATTCTCGGGCGTCTCGCGCTTGGCGACGAACGGCAGGACGTTGCGGACGCTGTTGAGCCAGCTCATGCGCCGATCTCCATGCGAATTTCCTTTCTTGCGGACGCGACGGCATCGGCGAGAGACGTGATATAGGCGCGGACGGGCTCCGCCGCAGCGGTGCCGTGCCGGGCGACCAGCTCGACGATCGCCGAGCCGACCACGACGCCATCGGCGACGCGCGCGACGTTCGCCGCCTGTTCGGGGGTGCGGATGCCGAAGCCGACCGCGACCGGGATGTCGGTCTGCGCTTTCAGCCGCGCGACCGCGTCCTCGATCGAGGATTGCTGTGCCTGTTGCAGCCCGGTGATCCCCGCGACCGAGACGTAATAGAGGAACCCGCTCGCGCCATCGAGCACGGTCGGCAGCCGGGCCGCGTCGGTGGTCGGGGTGGCGAGGCGGATCAGGTCGATCCCGGCGGCGCGCAGCTGGGGCCCAAGCGCATCATCCTCCTCGGGCGGTACGTCGACGCAGATCACGCCGTCGACCCCCGCCGCCGCCGCGGCCTGCGCGAACCAGTCGGCGCCGCGCCGCAGCATCGGGTTGCCGTATCCCATCAGCACCAGCGGGGTGTCGGGATGGCGCGCGCGGAAGGCGGTGGCGATCGCGAGGATGTCCGCGGTGCGCGTCCCCTGCGCGAGGCTGCGGATATTGGCGGCCTGGATCGCGGGGCCATCGGCCATCGGGTCGGTGAACGGCATGCCGAGCTCGATCGCATCCGCGCCGCCCGCGACGAGCGC
>NZ_JRVI01000211.1:0-3183 GCF_000783375.1 Sphingomonas sp. Ant20 | reverse complement strand
GGTCGGAGCGACTCCGCCGGCCGCGCTTGTGCGAGTCAGCCGGGCGTGGCCGGCTGCCGCCCCGCGCGATCAATGCGCTGCGCCCCAGCTCAGGCCGGTGCCGATCTCGATCCCCAGCGGCACGTCGAGCGTCACCGCCGGCTCGGCCGCGGTCGCCATCACGCGTTCGATGACGGGCTTGGCCGCCTCGACATCGCCCTCGGGCAGTTCGAACACGAGTTCGTCGTGGACCTGGAGCAGCATGCGCACGTTCGGCAGCCCGGCTTCGAGCAGTGCAGGGCCCATGCGGACCATCGCGCGCTTGATGATATCCGCGCTCGTCCCCTGGATCGGCGCGTTGATCGCGGCGCGCTCGGCGCCCTGGCGTTCGTGCTGGATCTTCGAGCGGATCCGCGGGAAATGCGTCTTGCGGCCGAACAGCGTCGTCGTGAACCCGGTCGCGCGGACGCTTTCGGTGGTGTCGACGATGTAGCTGGAGATGCCGGGGAAGCGATCGAAATAGCGGTCGATCATCGCCTGTGCTTCGTCCGCGGACACGTCAAGCCGGCCGGCGAGCCCCCAGCGCGAGATGCCGTAGAGGATCGCGAAGTTGATCGTCTTGGCGCGACCGCGCGTGTCGCGGTTGACCTCGCCGAACAGCTCCTGCGCGGTGAGGCTGTGAATGTCGTCGCCATTCGCGAACGCCTGTTTCAGCGCGGGGACGTTGGCCATGTGCGCGGCCAGTCGCAGCTCGATCTGCGAGTAGTCGGCGGCGAGGATCACGTTGCCGGGCTCCGCCACGAACGCGTCACGGATCTGGCGGCCGATCTCGGTGCGGATCGGGATGTTCTGCAGGTTGGGATCGGTCGACGACAGCCGGCCGGTCTGCGCGCCGGTCAGCGAGTAGGACGTGTGGACGCGACCCGTCGCCGGGTTGATCTGCGCCTGCAACGCATCGGTATAGGTCGATTTCAGCTTCGAGAGCTGGCGCCAGTCGAGCACCTTGCGCGCGATCACCGCGCCGGGCGAATCCTTGTCGGCGGCGATGCGCTCGAGTTCGGTGACGTCGGTCGAATAGACCCCGGACTTGCCCTTGCGGCCGCCCTTGATGCCCATCTTCTCGAACAGCACGTCGCCCAATTGCTTGGGGCTGCCGATCGTGAACGGCGCGCCGGCGAGCGCGTGAATCTCAGTCTCCAGGCTCGCCATCTGCGCGGCGAACTCGGTCGACAGCTTCGACAGCTTCGCGGCGTCGACCTTGATCCCGTGCATCTCCATCTGCGCGATGACGGGGACGAGCGGGCGGTCGACCATCTCGTAGACCCGCGTCGAACCCTCGGCGGGCAGGCGGCGCTTGAACCGGCGCCACAGGCGCAGCGTCACGTCCGCGTCCTCCGCGGCATAATGGGTCGCGGCCTTGAGGTCGATTTCGTTGAAGCTGCGCTGCGACTTGCCGGTGCCGACCACGTCCTTGAACGCGATGCAGGTGTGCGAAAGGTGCGTCGCGGCAAGCTCGTCCATGCCGTGGCCGTGAAGCCCCGCGTCGAGATCGAAGCTCATCAGGATCGTGTCGTCGAACGGCGCGATCGTCACGCCTCCGGTGGCGGCATAGGCGCGGGCGAGGACGATCATGTCGTATTTCAGGTTATGGCCGATCTTGAGGATGCTCGGATCCTCCAGCAGTGGCTTCATCTTCGCCAGCACGACCGCGCGGTCGATCTGGGCCGGGTTTTCCGCGAGCAAATCGGTGCCGCCATGCGCGATAGGTACGTAGCAGGCGAGGTTCGGATGCAGCGCCAGGCTGATCCCGACCAGGTCGGCGCGCGTCGCGTCGATCCCGGTCGTCTCGGTGTCGATCGCGATCCAGCCTGATGCTTTGCCAGCGTGATCCAGCGGTCGAGCGCCGCCTCGTCGACGACGGTCTCGTAATCGTCATGCTTGCACGGCTCGTCCGCGTCCATGTCCGCGACGACGGTCGACTCGGCGACCGGTGCTTCGGCGACGGCCGACAATTTGGCGATCAGCGACTTGAAGCGTGATGATCGAGGAACGCGCGCAACGGTGCGTCGGGAATGCCCTTGAGCTCGAGATCCTCGAGCGGCTCGGGCAGCGCGACGTCGCATCTGAGCGTGACCAGCACCTTCGACAGCCGCGCCATCTCGGCATGCTCGATCAGATTGTCGCGCAGCTTGCCCTTCTTCATCCCCTCGGCGGCGGCGAGCACCGATTCGAGATCGCCATGTTCGAGGATCAGCTTGGCGGCGGTCTTCGGGCCGACGCCGGGGACGCCGGGGACGTTGTCGACGCTGTCGCCCATCAGCGCGAGCACGTCGCCGAGCTGCGCCGGGGTGACGCCGTGGAATTTTTCCGCGACATGCTCCGCGCCCAGCCGGCGGTTGTTCATCGTGTCGTACATGTCGAGCCCGGGCTCGATCAGCTGCATCAGGTCCTTGTCCGACGAGACGATCGTGACCGACCAGCCCTGCGCCAGCGCGGCCTTCGAATAACAGGCGATGATGTCGTCGGCCTCAAGCCCCTCGGTCTCGATGCACGGCAGCGAGAAGGCGCGCGTCGCGTCGCGGATCATCGGGAACTGCGGGACGAGATCCTCGGGTGGGGGCGGACGCTGCGCCTTGTACTTGTCGTAGAGATCGTTGCGGAACGTCTTCGACGACTTGTCGAGGATGACCGCCATGTGGGTGGGGCCATCCGCGGCATGGACCTCGTCCGCGAGCTTCCACAGCATCGTGGTATAGCCGTACACCGCGCCGACCGGCTCGCCATGCTTGTTGGTAAGCGGCGGCAGCCGGTGATAGGCGCGGAAGATATAGCCGGAGCCGTCGACGAGATAGAGATGGGGCATCGCGCGCGGTCTAGCGGATGCGCGCGCGCGGACCAATGGGCGAAGCGTGGTTGTTGGGTATCAGGTGTGAGGAAAATCTCAGACCGACGGGCGGGCGCCACCGGCATGCGCGGCGACCGCGGCGGCGACCGCTTGGATCAGCATCTGGCGTTCGCGGATCGGCCGCAGCGTGTCGCCGATCATCACCGCGATCGCATAGCGCTTGCGTCGGGCGCCGTCAGGAGCCCGACATCGTTGAAGCGGCGTTGCGGGGACCGAGATCCTGGCCGGTGCCGGTCTTGTGCGCGATCCGCCACCCCGCGGGCAGCGCGGCGCGCAGCCGGGCGCGGCCGGTGACGACG
>NZ_JRVI01000210.1:0-4642 GCF_000783375.1 Sphingomonas sp. Ant20 | reverse complement strand
ATCGACCGACCGGTCGGCATCCAGCGCAGCGCGACCGACCCGCCGATCGCGCTCGCCCGCCCGCCGGGCTTCAGCGCGCGGCGGACGACCGCGGGGGAGGTGTCTGCGAGCAACGTATAACTGACGCCGGTGTCGAGGATCGCGGTGATGCTGCGCCCGTCGATCTGCATCGCGAACCGGATCTGGTTGCCCGGCGTCAGGTCGAACGGCACCCAGCGTGTCTCGGTATCGGCGGCGAGCCGGGCGACGCCCTGGTCGCGGTCGGCGGGGGAGGTGCTTGGGGTAGAGCTCGCCTGGATGGGCGCGGCCGCGGCCTGCGATGCCGGCTGCCGCGTCGTGATGCTTAGGGCCGCCAACAGCGGGACGATGGCGAGGGTAAGCATACGCATGTGCAACCGTCCCTAGCGCGTTGGCGGGGCCTTACAAGCTAGGCACGCGGACGGTGGGGCAGATGGATTTGAAGGGAAGGAAAGCGGACTCACGGCTTTCGCGGCTGCGTTGTGGGAGACCCACCGCCGAACGAGCCCGCCAATGCATCAACTTTTTGCATCGGTGAGCGCCTACGTTTCCTGCCATTCCTTGGCTGATGCGAAATCTTTGATCGTTTACGTGGGGGGGTAGGCTTAGGATCGTTAGCGGCACCCGTATATCGACGGGTTAGGGCCAGACTAGTCTTATCCAAGCTACTTTTTGACCAAGCTTGCCTTCACCGATCAGCGTTAGAAAATAGGCTTGAGAATGAAGGTCGGACAGTTTGGAAATAGCTCCTAACCGGACGGGCAATGTTGCAAGGATAAGGAACCGTTTGCCGTCGAAGGCGACGACCCGCGACCGCTCTGCCAAGCCTTTGGCGTTCCATACCCCAATCCAAGTGTAGCTGTCCCTATGAACGTTGTCATCGGCTGCGACGAAACTGTATCCAACGATATCGGGGGTCACGGCAGGCCGCGCCGGGACAAAACCATCCACATAACCGCTCCTTCCGATGCCAGCGTTGGAAATGCCTGCAATACCGCTCTTCCCTTGGATGCTGGTCCATGAAAACCAGCATCCCGATGTTCGCGAGTGCACTGTGCCAGGAGAGAGGTCAAAGTCGGTGAAGCGTGGGTCATCCGAGCGCAGCATCACCGCCGAGCTATAGCGAAGCTGATCCACGCGTGCCTCACCGGGATGTGGCCAGCCGGGATGTGCCCGATAGCTGCCCCCCAGCATCTCGACTGTTAGGGGAGCGGCGTTGATCGCAACAGATTCCCCAAGGTGACCCGAGCACACCGGCTTTGGCATGATCGCGGTGGTGGAATCGGAGGTTTGTGCGGTCGCAGAGGCCCCGATCAGCCCGGCAACGATTATCAGTATAGCGCGAACAAGCATCGCAGTAGCCTAACACGCGTAGGCTCGTGCGCTAGAGGGTGTCACTCGCTCACTTACCATTGCTGTTTGAATGCAGAACTTTTGATTTTTTCATCAGGAATGTCCGGGACGGAAAGGGACGCGGAAATGAAGCCTACGGCACTAACCGCGAATTACGCCTTTGATTTCAACGTGTGGCTTGCTTCCCATTGAGGGCGAAGGAGCCGCATCACATATCCGCTTCCCGTCTATAACGACTGTCACCGCGCCCTGCATTTTGAGCTCAACCGAAACGTTGTGAAGGGCCTCAAACGCAACCTGCCAGCCGTCACGATCGGCTCCCGGTTGAAAGCATAGTACAAAGGCAGATAAATTCGGTCCGGCCCAAGACGCTGTAGCATTGGCAATCACCCCCGGATCATCGAGCTCGCCTTTCCGGCCTATTCGAGCCAAAAACGGACCGGATATAGGGTCGTATTCAGCCGGGGGCGCAGGCGGCACCGATCTTTGGTCAAAATTTGGAAGTCGGGCGTCCGAGGGCACGCTTGATAGGAACAACCAAGCCGTGGCGATCGCGGCAACGCATCTTTTGGTTCGTACCATACCAGAGATGATAGATTTGATCCGAATGTCCGCAAATAGGCGTGAGCAGAATGGGAAGTTTTAGCACGGTCTCGACCACCTGCCGTTAGTGCAGTCGACGGGGGTCAGAGGCACGCCTCCAGATAGGCCTGGTCGAATCCGAACTGCTTGGCCTTGTCGAGCGTGTAGGGGCGCAGGCCCATCGAGCGGTATTCGCCGAGGATCTTGCCGTCCGCGCTCTCGTCGAGATATTCGAACTTGAACAGCTCCTGCGTGACGATCACGGGGCCCTCCATGCCGATCACTTCGGTGATGTTGGTGACGCGGCGCGAGCCGTCGCGCAGGCGCTTTACCTGGATGATCAGCTCGACCGAATCGGCGATCTGACGCGAGATCGCCTCCTTGGGTACCTTGATGTCTGACATCATCACCATGTTCTCCATGCGCGCGAGCGCCTCGCGCGGGGAGTTGGCGTGGAGCGTGCACATCGAGCCGTCGTGACCGGTGTTCATCGCCGCGAGCATGTCGAAACACTCGGAGCCACGGATTTCGCCCAGGATGATTCGGTCGGGGCGCATACGCAGCGCGTTCTTGACGAGATCGCGGATGCTGATCTCGCCCTGGCCCTCCAGATTGGCGGGGCGGGTTTCGAGCGGCAGCCAGTGCGGCTGCTGCAGGCGAAGCTCGGCGGCGTCCTCGATCGTCAGCACGCGCTCGCCCGGGTCGATCATCTTCGACAGCGCGTTGAGCATCGTCGTTTTACCCGAGCCGGTACCGCCCGAAATGACGACGTTGAACCGCGAGGCACCGGCGATCTTCAGCGCGGTCGCCATCTTGGGGCTCATGCTGCCGAACCCGGCCATCATGTCGAGCGTGATCGGCTTGGCCGAAAACTTACGAATCGAGATCGCGGTGCCGCGCAAGCTCAGCGGCGGCACGATCACGTTGACGCGGCTGCCGTCCTTGAGGCGGGCGTCGGCGAGCGGTGTGGTCTGGTCGACGCGGCGGCCGACCGAGTTCACGATCCGCTGCGCGATCTGGAACAGATGCTCCTCGTCGCGGAACTGGATGGGGGCGAGCTCAAGCTTGCCCTTGCGCTCGACATAGGTCTGTTCGGGGCCGTTCACCATGATGTCGGTGATGTTCGGATCCGCGAGCAATTCCTCGAGCGGCCCGAGCCCGAGCAGCTCGTCGACCAGCACCTTTTCCAGCGCGAACTGTTCGCGGCGGTTGAGCGTCAGTTTCAGCTCGGCGAGCACCTCGCCGATGATCGGGCGGAATTCCTCGGCCAGCTCGTCCTTGCCGAGCGTTGCCGCAGCCTCGGGATCGACGCGTTCGAGCAGCCGGGGAAGCACCTGTTCCTTGATCTTGTGGATCGACTGTTCGAAGCCCTCGACCTTGCTCGCGCCCGCATCGCCCGACGCGGCCTGGCGATCGGCGAGTCGCTGCATCGCGTCGACCTGACCGATCGGCACGCCGCCCTCGGTCTCGCCGGGCATCGGCAGGAGGGTGTCGAGCGCAGGGAATTGCGCGCCGCCCTCGGGATCGGGTCGCGGGGCGGGGCCGCCGCCCTGCATCGGTCGCGCGACGCCGAACGCGGGCCGCGCTGCCGTTCCGCCACTCATCCCACTGCGTCGTCCGAACGCGCTCATGCACCAGTCCCTCGATCGTTAATGCCGGGGTTACCGGCGAAGCCTTGCCAATTCGCTAACCAATCGGTCGGCGACCGCGCGGCGTCCGGAAACGGGTTCTGCCGCGGCGCGCGGGCGGATAAGGGAGGCGCATGCTGATCCGCCTGCTATCCCTGCTCGTCCTTCCGCTCGCCGCGCTCATCGGCATCGCCGCCCCCGCCAGCGCTGACGACATCAGCGCGACCGGGCGAGGGGTCGTGCGAGTCGTCACGATCGCGGTCGTCGACGACCAGGTCGTCGGCTTCGGCCATGGCAGCGGCTTTGCGGTCGCGCCCAACCGGATCGTCACCAACGCGCATGTCGTCGAGCTGGCGGAACGCTATCCCGACAATGTCGTGGTCGGCGTGGTGCCGACCGAGGGCGACAAATCCTATCAGGGCAAGGTGATCGCCTATGACGTGCAGCGCGATCTGGCGCTGATCGAGTTCACCGGCGCGCGCCTTCCGCAGACCGCGCTGTATACGGGACCGATCGATGAGGGCGGGGCGGTGGTGTCGCTGGGCTTTCCCGGCAATGTCGACCTCGCCACCGCGCGCTCGGCCGCGGACTATATCCGGCCGACCAGCCCGGTGCGGTCGGAGGGCGTGTTCTCGGGCCGACGCAGTCTGAGCGATGTCGAGGTGCTGTTGCACACCGCCAATATCGCGCGCGGCAATTCGGGCGGGCCGCTGCTCGACCGGTGCGGGCGGGTGATCGGCGTCAATTCGGCGATCACGCGCGGCGAGGAGGGTGATTCGACGTTCGGTTTCGCGATCGCGGATACCGAGCTCGCCGCGTTCCTGCGCGAGGCGAAGCAGCCCTATAGCGCGGTCGGAACGCCGTGCACCTCGATCGAGGAGCGGCTGCGGCAGGACAGCGACGCAGACGTGCGCGCGGCGGCCGATGCGGCGGCGGCGCGGCGTGATGTGGCGACGCAGGCGGCGCTATCGCGCGAACGCGCGCTGGAACAGGCGCGTATCGAGGCGGAGCGCCGGCGCGAGAACGTCATGGCGATCGCGGGGCTGCTGCTGGTCGCCGCA
>NZ_JRVI01000021.1:0-32917 GCF_000783375.1 Sphingomonas sp. Ant20 | reverse complement strand
GGGCGGGGGCGTCCGCTCCGCCGGCACCCGTCGACACCGGACCGATCCTGCCGCCGACCTTCGCGGCTCTGGTCGATCTGCTCGACGATTCGGGCGGGCTGGCGATCGCCGCGCGGCTGCGTCACGGCGCGCGGATCGTCTCCTATGCGCCGCCCGAATTCGCGCTCTCCGGCAGCCGGCCGGTCTCGGCCGACACGCTGGCCGAGCTCGGCACGCTGCTGAAGTCGGTCACGCGGACTGCCTGGAAGGTGTCGATCGTCGACGCGCCGGGCGAACCGACGCTGCGCGAGGCGCAGGACGCCGCCGACGAGGCGGTGAAGCAGGCCATACTCGAATCCCCCATCATGAAGGCCGCGGTGGCAGCGTTTCCCGACGCCAAGCTTGAATCGTGGCCGGGTCAAAGGAGCAACGCATGAAGAATATCGACGAAATCCTTGCCATGGCGCAGAACGTCCAGACCGAACTCGAAAAGGCGCAGGCCAATCTTGACACGATCGAGGTCGAGGGCGCGTCGGGCGGCGGGCTGGTCAAGGTCAAGGCGTCCGCCAAGGGCCGGATCATCGGCATCGCGATCGACGATTCGCTGATGCAGGTCGGCGAGAAGCAGATGCTCGAGGATCTGCTGACCGCCGCGTTCAACGATGCCCGCGCCAAGGCCGATGCGGTGTCGGACACCGAAATGTCCAAGATGACCAGCGGCCTGCAGCTCCCGCCGGGCTTCAAGCTGCCGTTCTGATCTGCCGGGTGCGGCGGCTGCCGGTCCCTAGCGGAGGCAGCCGTCGAGCCCCTGGGTGCGGACCGTCGAGACGCGGCGCGACAGCGTGTTGCCGTGGCGGCGGACGAAACCGCGCGGCGCGATCGCCGCCCGCTTCTTCGGCAGCGGCAGCACCGCCGCGATCCGTCCCGCCTCGGTCGCCGACAGCCGCGACGCATCATGGTTGAAATACCGGATCGCCCCGGCATTGGCGCCATAGGTGCCGATCCCGGTCTCGGCGATGTTGAGATACACCTCCATGATCCGCCGCTTCGGCCACAGCGTCTCGATCAGGACGGTGAAATACGCCTCGAACGCCTTACGGACATAGCCGCCGCCCTGGAACAGGAACGCGTTTTTTCGCGGTCTGCTGGCTGATCGTCGACCCGCCACGGATCCGCCCACCCTGCGCATTGCGCGCCGCCGCCCCGGCAATCGCCTTGAAGTCGAAGCCGCTGTGCGAACAGAACCCCGAATCCTCGCCCGCAATCGCGGCGCGCGCCATGTCGGGATCCATCTCCGACAACGGCATCCAGTCCTTCGTCACCGTATGCCCCGACAGTAGGTCGCCCATCATCGTGAAGGTGAAGGGCGGCGGAACGACCCGGTACAGGCCGACCCAGGCGACCGTCACGACGACGAAGACGAACGCGAATTTGGCGAGGATGCGGATAAGGCCCATCGCCGCTCCTTATGCGATCACCGCGCCCCCGCCAATGATCGCCCGCGCCGCCGCGACGCCGGTTTCATATGCGCCGTGCGCCGTAGAGAAATCCTCACGGTGACAGGCCTCGCCGGCGAAGAAGATCCGGCCGTCGACCGGCGCGGCAAGCACCGCACGCTGGCCAGCGCACCCGATCCGCGCATGGCTGTAGCTACCACCGATCCACGGCTCTCGGCGCCAGCGCGTCGCGGCAAGCGGCGTGAAGCGACGGCGCCAGTCGCTGCCGAGCAGGGCAACGAGTTCGTCGATCGCGAACGCCGCGGCATCGCCATCCTCCAGCATCTCCGCGCAGTCGCCGCCGAAGAAGCTTTCGACGATCGGCCAGCCGAACGGCGACAGGCGGTGGCTGGCGGTGCACGCAGCATAGGGGTTGCCGACGAGATGCGCATTCGCCGGCCATTCCGGTCGATCGACATGCAGGAACACCTTGTCGGCTAAACCGAGCGGGAGGTCGGTGGCGGCGGCATGCTTGTCAGGCAAGGGCGGGTCGAACCTGATCTGTGACTTGGCCAGCACGGTGGTGGGCACGCAGACGATGACATGATCCGCAGCGATCGTCCCGGACGGCGTGTCGAGCCTGATCCGCCGACCGCCATGGTTGATACGGGTGACCGGCGTAGTGAGACGGATCGGCAGACCGACAGCGTGACTGGCGACAAGCGTGCCATAGCCTTGCTTGACGGTCCAATTATCGTCCGAAGCCGCATTTTCATACGCAGCCCAGTCATGGAGCGACACCTGCGACAGGCTGGCGCCATTCGCATAGCCTGAGATCGCGTCGATCCTCGGCCGCCACGGATCGTTCACACCGACAAGCTCGGACAGGGCGCGGTCGGGACCGTCGACTGCCGCCAATGCGCGGGCGTTCCATTCCTGATAGGCGGTAGACGAAGACGCCTGCTCTTCGGGCGAAAAACTGAGGTTACGCCATTGCGTGCGCCAGTTCGCGTCCGACCGGTCGACGCTGAAACCCGAAAGCTCCGCAATCGCGGTCCATGGGTTGCGCTGCGCAGAGTGGAGCCACCCGCAACCGGCATCGACATTAGACCCCGCAGGGACAGGATTCGCCTCTGCCTCACTGCTCTCGCGGCTCAATAACGCGTCTATTGAAAGACTATGCGCCCGACCACCAAGGCGGTCGCTCGCCTCGACCAGCAACACATCATGCGCGGCGTCATGCAGCGTCCGCGCCGCCGCAATACCGGCCGCACCGCCGCCGATGACGACGGTGCGCACGGCGTCAAGCGGCGAGCAGGCGCTTTTCGCCGGCAATGCGCATCATAGCCTTTTGCAGCTTCTCGAACGCGCGAACTTCGATCTGGCGGACTCGCTCGCGCGAGACGCCATAGACCTGAGACAATTCCTCGAGTGTCTTAGGATCGTCCGTCAAGCGGCGTTCGGTCAGGATATGCTGTTCACGATCGTTGAGGTCGTCCATCGCGGAAACCAGCATCGAGTGGCGGACGTCGGCCTCCTGTGCGTCGGCAACGATCTTGTCCTGGAGCGGTGCGTCGTCCTGCAGCCAATCCTGCCACTGACCTTCGCCGTCCTCGCGCATCGGGACGTTGAGCGAGGTGTCACCACCCATCGCCATGCGGCGGTTCATGCTGACGACGTCGGTCTCGGCGACACCGAGATCGGTGGCGATCTTCGTCACGTGCTCAGGGCGCAGATCACCGTCCTCGAATGCATCGAGGCGGCTCTTCATCCGGCGCAGATTGAAGAACAGCTTTTTTTTGCGCTGCGGTGGTCCCCATCTTCACGAGCGACCAGCTGCGCAGGATATATTCCTGAATCGACGCGCGGATCCACCACATCGCATAAGTCGCGAGGCGGAAGCCGCGCTCCGGCTCGAATTTCTTCACGCCCTGCATCAGGCCGATATTGCCCTCAGAGATCAACTCGGAGGTGGGCAGGCCGTAGCCACGATAACCCATGGCGATCTTCGCCACGAGACGGAGATGCGACGTCACGAGCTGCGCCGCAGCATCGGTGTCGCCATGCTCCTGGAACCGCTTGGCGAGCATATATTCCTGCTCGGGTTGCAGGATGGGAAATTTCTTGATCTCGGCGAGATAGCGATTGAGACCCGCCTCGCTGCCGAGCGCAGGTATCGTCGCTGGAACGTTGGAGCGGGCTGCATGGTAGTCTTCCCTTTCTGCGAAACCATACCGCACTGCGGCAGGGTCCGATATCTATACGTGAAGCTCGCTGAACAGTTCCTGCATGTCCGCAGGCATCCTGCTTTCGAACGCCAAAGCGTTACTATTTATAGGATGGATGAACCCGAGATACGCGGCGTGCAAGGCCTGACGGCGGAAACCAAGCGTTTCGAGCAGCGTCTTCTGACCGGGCCGGTTTCTACCGTAGACCGGGTCGCCGAGCAAGGCGTGCCCGATCGAGGCCATGTGGACGCGCACCTGATGCGTGCGACCCGTTTCGAGCCGACACTCGACCAGCGCGGCATCGCGAAGCGGTTGCAGTGTCGTGAAATGCGTGACGGCGCGTTTGCCGCCTTGGACGATCGCGATCTTCTTCCGGTTTTGCGGACTGCGCGCCAGCGGGGCATCGACGGTTCCTGAGGAAGGGCGCGGGATCCCGCCGACGATCGCGCGGTAGCGGCGGTCGATGCTGTGATCGTGGAACTGCTTGGCCAGTCCCTCGTGCGCGCGGTCGCTCTTCGCGGCGATCATCAACCCGGAGGTATCCTTGTCGATCCGGTGGACGATGCCCGGACGCGCGACCCCACCGATCCCCGACAAATTCCCTGCGCAATGGTGAAGCAGCGCGTTGACGAGCGTGCCGTCGAAATTGCCTGCTGCAGGATGCACGACCAGACCCGCCTGTTTGTCGACGACGATCAGATGCTCGTCTTCATAGGCGATGACGAGCGGGATGTCCTGCGCCTCGTTATGCAGCGGCGTCGGTGGCGGCACGGCGATCGCGAAGGTCTGACCGGCGGACGCCTTTTTCGAAGAATCGCGCCAGGCTTGACCCGCCTGCGATACCGCACCGGCGGCGATCAACGTCTTCAACCGTTCGCGTGACATCGTCGGAACGGCATCCGCGAGCGCGCGGTCCAGACGCCATCCATCGGCCGCCGCGGCGATTCTCGCTTCAATCGTGGCAACCCCCCCGGTCCATGCGGTAGCGATGTGGCGATGAGCGTTACGATTTCAAGCAGCGTCCTCGATCGGATCCTGGCATGGGCGGCGGCATCGCCGGCGGAGGAGGTTTGTGGAGTGCTGTTCGGTACGCCGGATGCCATCGCGACGGCAGAGCCTTGCGAGAATGTCGCGGACCATCCCGCCCACAGCTTCGAAATCGATCCTGCAGCGCTGCTGGCCGCGCATCGTCGCGCGCGCCACGGCGGCCCCGCGGTCATCGGCCATTACCACTCGCATCCCACGGGCAAACCCGTGCCGTCGCCGCGCGACGCCGCGCAGGCGATGGGCGACGGAGCGATCTGGCTGATCATTGGCGGCAGGCAAGCCCGCGCTTGGCGCTCTCACGCCCCCAACGCATTTGCCGAGGTTGCCATTGTGCTGAATTGACGTGATCCGTCGAGCATCGAGTGTGAAGCGCCGCCTATGCGCCTTGCCGCTTGCCAGCTAATCGTGGCGAGGTCAGAACGGCACATGTTTTCGAGAGGATATTCATGACTGTCAGCCCGGTCGATTTTGCCAGCCTGTTGTGTTCGCGGCTGTGTCACGACCTGCTGTCGCCGGTCGGCGCGCTCAACAACGGGCTCGAACTGCTGGCAGACGAAACCGATCCGGCAATGCGTGCGCGGTGCATGGAGCTGCTGGCGGACAGCGCACGCGCATCGGCGAGCAAGCTGAAATTCTTTCGCCTGGCCTTCGGTGCTGCGGGGGGCTTCGGCGAGGAGGTCGCAACCCGCGAGGCCAAGTCCGCGATCGAAGGGCTCATCGCCGAGAACAAGCGGATCGAGCTCGCCTGGCTCGTGGACGAGGAAACGATGCCCAAGGCGGCGATCAAGGTCCTGCTCAATTTGGTGCTGATCGGCAGCGAATCGCTGGTGCGTGGCGGCCGGATGGAGATTGGCGGCGAGGACAATGCCGGCCATCTCGAGGTGGTCGTGAAGGTCGAGGGGCCGCGGCTCGTCCTGGACCCCGAAATTCGTCGGACGCTGGTCGACGGTCCTGGCGATACGGCGGTAACGCCGCGCGCGGCCGCCGCTTATATGGTGCACACGCTCGTCGCCGAGAGCGGGGGCAGCATGCAGATCTTTGAACCGTCCGACGGCGTCATGATCTTCGGTGCGGTGTTCAACGCGCGATAACTTGGCTGGATACGGTGGTGCGGTGGGGGAGGAGCGATCCTAACGCAGCCTTAACCCCTGTTCGTCATGACGGGCCCGACGCACGCGTTCCGGGGCCCGCATGGACGATCTTCTACAGGAATTCATAGCCGAGACGCGCGAGACGCTGGAGGCGCTGTCGGGCGAGATTGTCGCCTGGGAGGCGGCGCCGACGGATCGCGCGCGGCTCGACGCAATCTTCCGCTTCGTTCACACGGTGAAGGGCAGCTGCGGGTTTCTCGACATCCCCCGGCTGGCCCGGCTGAGCCATGCCGCTGAAGACGTGCTTGCGGCGGTTCGGGACAACAAGCGCGTGCCCGACACCGCGCTGGTGAATGCCGTGCTCGCGATCGTCGACCGGATCGGCGAGATCGTCGAGGCGATCGATGCCGGCGCGGCGCTGGATGATGCAAGCGAGGAACTGCTGATCACGGCGCTGGCGGAGGACGCCACGCCGGCGGCCGTGCCCGTGCATGTCGCAACCGTGCGGGCCAGCAGCCGCAGTGTCCGTCTGAACGTCGATCTGCTCGACCGGATGATGAGCGGCATGTCCGACATGGTGCTCGCGCGCAACGAACTGGCGCGGCGATTGCGAGATAACGTCAGCGATCCGCATGTTGATGCTGCGCTCGAACGGCTCTCGCTGACCGTCGCCGACATGCGAGACACGGTGACGCGGACCCGGATGCAGAAGATCGATGCGCTGTTCTCGGCGCTGCCGCGCATGGTCCGCGATACCAGCGCGGAACTGGGCAAGGCGGTCAACCTGGTGATCGAGGGCTCTGACGTCGAGCTCGACCGCGAGCTGATCGAACTGATTCGCGATCCGCTGGCACATATCATCCGCAACGCCGTCGATCACGGGATCGAGTCGCCGGCCGACCGTCTGGCCGCGGGCAAGCCCGCGACGGGGCGACTCGTCGTGTCCGCACGCCAGTCGGGCAACCAGATCCTCATCGAGATCAGCGACGACGGACGTGGCATCGACGTTGCGCGGATCGTCAGCAAGGCCAAGGACCAGGCCCTGCGTACCGAAGCGCAGATCGGCGCGATGGATGAGGACGCAAAACTCGATCTCGTGTTCGAAGCGGGACTGTCGAGCCGCGACACGGTCACGACAGTCTCTGGACGCGGCGTCGGTATGGATGTCGTGCGCGCCAATATCGAGCATATCGGCGGGCGCATCGCGCTGTGCAACATGCCCGGCCGCGGGCTTCGGATCGTCATTCACGTGCCGCTGACGCTGTCGATCCTGTCGACGATCATCGTCAGCGTGGGGACGCAGCGTTTCGCGCTGGCGCGGCAGTCGATCGAGGAGATCGTCAGGGTCCGTGGAACGCAGGTGCGGATCGACACGATCGGAGATGCATCGGCCGTCGCGGTCAGGGGACGGCGGATGCCGCTGGTCTCGTTGGCCGCGCTGTTCGGGCTGGGCGACCATGACCCGGGCACGCTCGTGATCGTGTCGACCCGCGAAGGCGACTATGCGCTCGGCGTCGACGATGTGCTCGACGCGGAGGAACTGGTCGTCAAACCTGCCTCGCCGCACGTGATGGCGACCGGCGTCTATGCCGGCCAGACGCTGCCCGACAGCGGCCTGCCGATGCTGCTGCTCGACGGAGGGGGGATCGCGCATGTCGCGGGGCTGCGGTTTTCCGCCCTCGCGGTCGCGCACGACGAGGCGGCGGCGGACAGCGTGGCCGGCGTACAGGCGCTGCTGTTCGACGATCTGGACGGAAAGCGCCGCGTGATCGCGCTGGCGGTGATCGACCGGGTCGAACCGGTGGCGACGTCGGCGATCAGCTTTACGGCGGGCGCGTTGCGTCTCGCGATCGGCGGGGCGATCGTGCCGTTGCATTCGGTCGGCACGATTGGCGACCGCGAAGAAGTCGCGGTACTCCGTCTGACCGATGGCGATAGCGAGATGGCCTATGCGATCGCGGAGGCGATCGAGATCGTCGAATTGCCGCCCGAAATGGCCCCGGCGCATGGCGGCGGGCCGATCGCGGGCGTCGTGATCATCGGCGGTGAGCAGGTCGAGCTGATCGATCCGCACGCGTTGTTCGCGGGCGAGCCGGTCCGGCGCGCCTCGCGCCCGGTCTGCCTGTTGCAGAGCGACAGCAGCGGGTGGATGGAGACGTTCCTCAAACCCGCGCTCGAGGCGTCGGGCTATCGGTGTGTGACACGCCTCGCCGCGGGCGAGACGCCTGCGGTCGCGCTGGCGATGGAGGATGGACCGGTCGAGGCGGTCGCCGCACCGATCGTCACGCTGCGCCGCAATCGGGAGGGCTCGGGTGCGCAGGACCACAGCATCTATCGCTATGACCGTCCGGCCCTGATCGAGGAACTCGCGCGGCGGGTCGCGGCGCAGGCCGGCGCGCTACAAGGGGATACAGCACCGTATATTCGCGCCGTGACGAGTGGGGGAGCGCGCTGATGGAATTGTTTCTGATAGCGCATATCGCCGGGCGCGGCGTCGCGATTCCGGCAGAACAGGTCGGCTCGGTCGTCGATATCGGCGATGTCGTCGCGGTGCCGCAGGCTGAGGCGGCGATCCGCGGGCTGACCGCGCTTCGCAGTCGGGTCGTGACGGTGATCGATACCGGCACTGCACTGGGGCTCGCGCCGACGCCCGAAACCGCCAGGCGGGCAGTCATCACGCAGGTCGACGGGCATGACTATGCGATCCTGGTCGACTCGCTCGAGGATGTCGCGCCGTTCGAGCGGCTGCCGCTGTCGTCGGGGCTCGCGCTCAACCACGGCTGGGCGGCGGCGGCGTCGGGGCTGGTCGATCGCGATGGCGAGCCGATGCTGGTGCTCGACTTGGCCGCGGTGGTGCCGTCGTCCTTGCCCGCGCTCGTCGCCTGAACGGCGGCCAACTCGCGCGCGCTTAACCCGGTGCTTACGCTTTGCCGGCTAAGGCGGGCGCCATGATCACCCCGGAAGGCTTTCCATGAAGACCTGTCTTGTCGTTGATGATTCGAAGGTGATCCGCAAGGTCGCGCGTCACATCCTCGAAACGCTTGATTTTACCGTTCGCGAGGCATGTGACGGCCAGGAGGCGCTCCAGTGCTGTCTGGAGTCGGTTCCGGACGTCATCCTCCTCGACTGGAACATGCCCGTCATGAGCGGCATGGATTTCCTGCGGGCGTTGCGCGACAGCGATATCACGCAGCGTCCCAAGGTCGTCTTCTGCACGACCGAGAACGGCATGGCCTATATCCGCGCCGCGATCGAGGCGGGCGCCGACGAATATGTCATGAAGCCGTTCGACCGCGAAACCCTCGCATCGAAGTTGCAAATCGTCGGCATGGCCTGAGCGGGTCTTACGACACCGTGGCCGCCTCGCTGCCCCTTCCACCGCTGCCGCGGTCGCCTTCGTCCGCCGCCGCGCGCGTCCTGATCGTCGATGATTCGGTCGTCGCCCGCGCGGTGATGGCACGGCTGATCGACGCGAGCGCGCAGTTTACCGTCGTCGGTGCGGTCGCCAATGCGGGAGCCGCACTCAAGTTCCTGCGCTCTGCCGAGGTCGATTTCATCCTGCTCGATATCGAAATGCCGGGGGTCGATGGGCTGACCGCGCTGCCGGACCTGATTGCCGCGGGACAGGGTGCCAAGATCCTGATCGTCTCCTCCTCCGCCGATGAGGGCGGTGCGGCCGCGGTCCAGGCGCTCGCGCTCGGGGCGGCGGAAACGTTGGTGAAGCCGGGCGCCAGCGGCATGTCTGGCCGCTTTGCAACCGCACTGGTCGAAAAGCTCGAACGCCTGTGCGAAGCCCCGGCCGCGATCGTGCCTACCCGCGCGTCGGGACTGAGAAGCGCGCGCAACGTCACGGCCGCGGTTGAGCCGCTGTGCGGCCGGGGTGCTGCGGATCAGGGCCGTTCCGTCGCGGCCGGCGACGCCTATGACATCGTCGCGATCGGTGCATCGACCGGCGGGATCCACGCGCTGAGCCAGTTGCTGCGTGAGTTGCCCGCCACGTTCCAGCTGCCGATCCTGATCACGCAACATTTGCCCGCGTCGTTCATGCCGTATTTCGCGGCACAACTCACGGTCCTGTCCGGCCGGCCGTGCGACGTCGCGACCGACCGCCTGCGGATCCGCCCCGGCCGCCTGTTCATCGCCCCCGGCCGACGCCCACATGACCTGCGTGCGGCTGAGCGACGGCGGTGCCGCGATCCGCCTCAGGCAGGGCGTCGTCAGCAGCGGTTGCCTGCCCTCGGTCGATCCGATGCTGGGATCGGTCGCCCAAGTCTTTGGCGCGCGCGCGCTGGCTATCATGCTGAGCGGCATGGGCCGCGACGGTGCGGAGGGGGCGCGACAGGTCCATGACGCCGGCGGCAGCGTGGTGGCTCAGGATCAGACGACGTCGGTCGTCTGGGGCATGCCGGGCGCAGTCGTGTCGTCGGGTGTTGCTGCGGCGATACTGCCCCCCGAGGCGATCGGGCGGCTCATCGCGTCGCAGCGTCGTCCATGATGGGCGCGTCAGCGTTGCGCGGGCGGAGCATGCCGACCACGGCCCCGTCATCCTCACCGGCCCCGGCGGCCTCCCAGGCGACGATCGACGTGCTGACCGCGCTGCTGGAAGCGCGGACGGGGCAGCAGATCGCGGCCTATCGCTCCTGGCGCCTCGATACAGCGCTCAAGCCGCTGTTGCGTGAACGCCAGCTCGGCAGCCTTGACGAGCTGGTTGCGCAGTTGCTGGCCGGAAAGGATCGGGAGATCGGCGAGCATATCGTCGATGCGCTACTAAACCAGGAAACGTCCTTCTACCGCGACGCGCAGGTCTTCGAGCACCTCGTTGCGGCGATCGCGGATGCCGAGGCAGCCGGTCATCGTATCCGGATCTGGTGCGCGGGATGTTCGACCGGGCAGGAGCCGCTGTCACTGGCGATGTTGTTCGCCGAGCGGCACGAGACGACCGGTGCGCCGGTTCCGGACATCATCGCGACCGACGTGTCGGGCGCCGCAATCGCCCGCGCACGGTCGGGGCGTTTCACGCAGTTCGAAATTCAGCGTGGGTTGCCGATCCGTCGGATGATGCGGTGGTTCGACGGTGTCGGCGCGGACTGGGTCGCCAAGCCAGAGCTGGTAAAGCTTGTCACGTTCCGGCGCGTGAATCTCGTGTCCGATGCGGCGCCCGCAGGACGTTTCGACCTGGTCCTGTGCCGCAATGTCCTGTTGTACCTGACGGCGGAGACGAAATTGCGGGTGTTCTCGACGATCGCACGGGCGTTGCGGCCCGGCGGCCTGTTCGTCATGGGCGCGGGGGAGACGGTGAGCGGGCAGACCCCGTTGTTCGAACCCAGCCAGCGCTATCGCGGCTTCTACGAAACGCCGTCGTCAACCACTGGCGATCTGCGGCTTCGCTCGTCCGCGCCGTGATCCCGAGATAGAGTGCCGCTGCGGTTTACATCGCGGCCCGATCCCGGCAAGCGTTGGGGGATGACGATCCAGGCCGCACCTCCAGCGACGCATCGGTTCGGCCTGCGCGACTTTGCGATCGTCGTCGTGATGAACGTGCTGTGGGGGCTCAACATCATCGCCGTGAAGATGGCGGTGACGGAGATCGCGCCGATGACGGCCGGGTTCCTGCGTCAGGTCATCGTGTTCGCAGTCTGCGCGAGCTGGTTCCGGCTGGTGCCGGGACGGACCGCGACGCTGGCACTGCTCGGACTGTTGTCGGGCGGCATCTTCTATCTGGTGATCAATCTGTCGCTGTCGGTCGCGACGAATATCGGCGCCTTGGCGATCGCCGGCCAGCTTGGCGTCCCGTTCGCGCTGCTGCTCGCGATCGTCGTTTTTCGCGAACGGATCCACTGGCCCCGGATGCTGGGGATAGGCCTGTCGATCCTGGGAGTGGTGCTGCTGGTCTTCGATCCGTCGGCAGCGCGCGAGGGCGCCGGTCTTGCGCTGACCGCGCTGGCAAGCCTGATCTGGGCGATCACCTCGCTGATCCAGCGGCGGCTCGTCGGCGTGCCGGTCCTGACGATCTATGCCTGGGTCGGGCTGATGGGGAGCCTGGTAATGGCGGTCGTGGCGATGATCACCGAGCCCGTAGCGATGCGCGCGATCCCTGACCTGCCGCTCCGCACGGTCGGCTGGGTGGCGTTTTCCGCGATCGGATCGACGGTGATCGGCCAGGGCTCGATGTCGTGGCTGTTGCAGCGTCATTCGGTTAGCGTTGTCACGCCGATGACGCTCGCCGCACCAATTATCTCTGTGTTCGCCGCGGCCTATTACTTCGGCAACCCGTTGACGCTATTGATGCTTGCAGGCGGAGGCGTTGCGATGCTCGGCGTCGCGATCGTCACGATCCGGACCGCACGCGCGGACCGGCTGGAGGGGAAGCTGGCTTGACGATCATCGAGACGCCGTCACCGAATTTCGACGACCGAACGCTGCCTGTCAGCATGATCGTATTGCACTATACCGGCATGCAGGACGGCCCGTCCGCGATTGCCCGCCTGCGCGATCCGGACGCGAAGGTGTCGGCGCATTATTTGATCGAGGAGGACGGTACCGTCCTGCGGATGGTCGCCGAGGACAAGCGCGCCTGGCACGCGGGACGATCGCACTGGCGCGGGATCGAGGACGTCAATTCGGCGAGCATCGGCATCGAGATCGTCAATCCTGGGCATGAGTTCGGCTATCGCCCGTTCCCGCCGGAACAGATCGCCGCGCTGCTGCCGTTGGTGGCGCAGATCAAGGACCGCCACGAGATCACGCGGGGTAACATCGTCGGTCATTCCGACATCGCGCCGACGCGCAAGCGCGATCCCGGCGAGTTGTTCCCGTGGCACGAACTGGCGCGACGCCGGCTTGCGCTGCCGCGGCCGACCAAGAATCTGATGGATCCCGGCTGGACGGAGGGCGGCTTCTGCCTCGCGCTCGAACGGTTCGGCTATGACGTGGAGAACCGGATGGCGGCGATCATGGCGTTCCAGCGCCGGTTTCGCCCCGAGCTTGTAGACGGCGAGATCGATGCGGAATGCCGGTGCATCCTGCTCGCTTTGCTGCTTCCCAAACCGATGGGCGACGACTAGGGATCGGCGCGCCAGAGGGTCGGGCGACCGCGGGGATGTTGTAATGGCATCCGCGAGGAAAGTCCGGGCTCCGCGGAACGACGGTGCCGGGTAACGCCCGGCGGGGGTGACCCCAGGGACAGTGCCACAGAGAGCAGACGGCCAACCCTCGGCGCAAGTCGGGGCGGTCAGAGTGAAAGGGTGCGGTAAGAGCGCACCGCGCGCCTGGTAACAGGGGCGGCACGGCAAACCCCACCGGGAGCAAGATCGAATAGGGGTGGCACATGGGCTTCGTTCCGGCTCGTCACCCGGGTTGATTGCTTGAGGCGGCGGGCAACCGTCGTCCTAGAGGAATGGTCGCCCAACTTTCGACCGAAGGGTCGGAAATGGACAGAACCCGGCTTACAGACCCTCTGGCATCCTCGCCCGATCGCATGCAGACTGCCCGAAAGACGTGGGGGATGTGATGCGTATCGACCGGGCAGGACTGATGGGTGCAGGCATCGTGATGGCGGCGATCGCTGCGCAGGTCGCGGCACAGGGGCCCGCAACCACGGTGCAGCAGGATTTCGAAGCGGCCGCGGCGCTGGATGCGAAGGGCGACAGTACCGCTGCGCTTGCGGCCTGGACGACGCTTGAAGCACGAACCAAGCCGGGATCGCGGAGCCGGGGCATTGCGCTGATCCGCAAGAGTGCGGCACTGTTCAAGCTCGATCGCGCAGACGATGCGGTGACCGCGGCACGCGACGGCCTCGCGCTGTTGCCTGCGAAGGACCCGACGCTCGCCGAGGATCGGTGGCGGGCCTATTTTGATCTGGGCCTCATTGCGCAGAATGCGCTCGATTATGCGGGGGCGAGCGTTTCGTTTGCGAGCGCCGCCGCTGCGGCGGACGGAGCGTCGCTGAAGGTCGCGGCGCTGTTGTCCCTAGCTGACACGACGACGTTCACCGATCCCGCCGCCGCGGATGCAGCCCTTGCGAAGGTCGATGCGCTCGTCCGGACGGCGCCTGCCGATGCGGATGTAAAGGCTCTGATCGCGCGGCGGCGCGCGATCCTGGCGCTGAACCGGGGGCAGTATGAACAGGCGCGGACGCAAGCGGTTGAGGCGGTCAAATTTTATGGCGGGATGACGTCGCAGACAGATTCGCGCGACGTTTCCGCGCGGTCAGATGCGGCGATCGCGTCACTGTTGGCGGGTAAGAGCGAAGAGGCCCGCCGGTACATGGCGATGACCGGCGCGGGCCGGTTGAGCAAGGGGGAGTTTGATCCGGCGGTACAGATGGAGGTACCCGCCTGCGGTGGCGAGGCCGATCTGAGGCCTGCGGACATGGCGGTCGTCGAATTCACGATCGACAATGACGGCGTGGTACGCGGCGTCTCGCCCATCTATGCCGCAGGCGGTGGCGCGGTGGCGCTCGAATTTGCGCGTGCCGTCCGCGACTGGTCATGGACGCCCGAGCAGACCAAGTCCTTTCCCGCGTTCTTCCGCTATAATATCCGCGTCGAGATGCGCTGCTCGACCGCGTTCGAGCGGCCGTCGATCACCAAGTTTCTCGACGCGGACATGGCGGCCTGGCTCGAGTCCAAGGGGTTTTCGATACCGGTACGCGAACGTGGCGCGGATGCCGCCGCCATCGTCGGGCAACGTGCCGCACTCGCGGCGGCGGAGGGCAAGTCGGGGCCGACATCGCTCGCCACGCTGCCACCCTTGTACCAGCTCGTCGGCAATGCGGTCGTGGGTCGTGAGGAGGCGCATGAGCTGGCGCAGCGGGCGTCGCTATTGCTCAGGCAAACGGCGCCCCGCCGATCGCGCTGCTCCCGCTCGACATCCGTGTGCGTGAGACCGAAAGTGCCTATAGCTGGAAGCAGGGTGCCTATGCCCGCGCTATCACGCCGCTGCTGTCGAAGCCCGGTTATGCGCAGGATCCGCAAGCGCGATCGGCGCTGCAACTGCTCATAGCGGACTCGACCAGAAGCCGAAGCCGGCGTGTGGCGCCGTTACAGGCGGTCGCGGACGACAAGGGTTTGGCAGCGAACGACCCGATGCGTGTCGGTGCGCTGATCCGGCTGGCGTCGCTACAGCAGCAGGCGGGGGATCCGGTGGCGGCACGTGCCACGTTCGACCGGTCGGGGCTGGCGGCCAGCCAGTGCGCGATCCTCGATGCCCCGCCCCGATTCCTTTCGGCCGGCGGCACGTTCCCGGATGAGGCCCGCATCTGGGGATTTGAAGGCTGGACCCGGACACAGTTCGATGTGGGGCCGGACGGCAAGGTGCTGAACGAGCGCGCCGTGCTCAGCTATCCGCCGTTCGTTTTCACCAAGGCCGGCACACAGACCGTCGCGGCGCCGATATACGAAGACGTTTCGCCCCGATGGCGGTGTCGGCTGCGGCGGGCTTTCCCAGAATGTCCGGTTCAAGATGCCGGGATGATTCTGCCCTCCCCGTAGGGGGAGGGACTGACGTCACACCAGCACCTTCTCCGGCCGGCCGATCTCGTCGAGAACCGTATCGGCGGCGATCTCCATCAGCGGTTTGATGTGGCCGTCGCGCATGTCGTACACCCAGCCGTGGAGCGCCAGTTCTTGGCCCTTGGCGAATGCATCCTGCACCGTCTTGGTACGCGCGAGGCGAACGAGCTGGTCGCGGACGTTGACCTCGACGAACCGGTTGACCTTCGCTTCCTGGGTCGGCTGCGCATCGATCTCGTCGCGGTGATCGCGCAGTACTTCGCGCGCTGTGTCGAGCCACTCGTCCACGGGGCCGTCCAGCCCGCCTTGCAGCGTACCCATGATGCCGCCGCAACCGTGATGGCCGCATACGATGACATGCTTCACCTTCAGCACGTCGACCGCATATTGCAGCACCGACATCAGGTTCAGGTCGTGATCGTTGACGAGGTTGGCGATGTTGCGGTGGATGAACATCCCGCCCGGCTGAGTCATCGTCATCTGTTCGGGGCTGACGCGGCTGTCCGAGCAGCCGATCCAAAGGAATTCCGGCTTCTGGCCGACCGTCTGACGGCTGAAGAAGTCGGGATTTTCGTCGGTATGCTCTGCAACCCAGGCCTTGTTGGCGAGCAGCAATTGTTTGTAGCGTCTCATGTGTACAGAACCTCGCTCGATGGCGCGTTGATCAACGCGGCACGCTTGCCGGCGATATCGCCGCGCAGGCTGACGGTGATGCCGCGATATTCCGCGCCTTTGATGAACGCGTTGATGATGTCGATATTGTCGAGGTCGACATAACTGGTCGACGACAGGTCGATCAGCACCTGCGTATTATCGGGCACGCGGTTCAGCGACTTCTGCAATTCATATTTGTGGATGAAATACAGGTTGCGGCGCGCACGGACGAGGCAGTCGTCGCCATCGCAGGCAAAGGTGATCGCGGTACGGAAGTTGCGTGCAATGACGAATACGAAGCCGACAACGATGCCAATCACGATGCCCTCGAGCAAATCGGTGAACAGGATCGCGCCGACTGTGACGACGAAGGGGATGAACTGCGTCCAGCCCTGCTTGTAGCGTTCCAGAAACAGCTTCGGCTTGGTCAGCTTGTAACCGGTCGCGATCAGCACCGCGGCAAGCGCGGAGAGCGGGATCAGGTTAAGCAGCGACGGGATCAGTGCAACGCTTATCAGCAGCCAGAAACCGTGGAGCATGGTCGAAAGCTTGCTCTCCGCCTTGGCGTCGACATTGGCCGACGATCGGACGATCACCGACGTGACGGGAAGCCCGCCGATCATTCCCGACAGGATGTTACCCCCGCCCTGCGCGAGCAACTCCCAGTTCTTGTCGGTGGAGCGACGGCGCGGATCGATCTCGTCGACCGCTTTCACGCTGAGCAGCGACTCCAAGCTCGCGACGATTGCGAGCGTGACCGCAGTCGTCCAGACGATGCCCATGCTGATACCGGAAAAGTCCGGGAGCGTGAACAGCGTGGGAAATTCGGAAAGCTTCTGCGTGACGGGTACCTGGACGAGATGTGTCGCCTGGAGCTGCCAATCAGGCTTGACCGCGCCCAGCAGCGCGTTGCCGAGCACGCCGATCAGGACGACGACGAGCGGGCCGGGGACAAACCGGAGCGGGCCATTCTTCGGTTTCGCGCCGTCCCACCAGAACAGGAATGCCAGGCTGATCCCGGCAATCAGGATCGCACCGGGGGTCACGCTCGCGCTCAGGCTGTCGATGATTCGCGAGAAGGTGTTGACGCCGTTGGCGGTGGAGAATTCGAAGATCCCCTCGGCCTCGCGGTCGAAGCCGACCGCGTGCGGAATCTGCTTGAGGATAAGGATCAGGCCGATCGCGGCCAGCATCCCGGTGATCACGAGGAGGGCACGAATTCGCTGAGGATACCCGCGCGCGTTAGCGAAAAGCCGATCTGAAGCACGCCCGCCAGCACGACGGCCATCAGGAACATCTGGTAGCTCGGCATGCTTTCGATCGCCGCGAGGACGATCACGGTCAAGCCTGCAGCCGGTCCGCTGACCGACAAGGGAGATTTTGAGAAGAGCCCGACGGCGATGCCGCCGACGATCCCGGCGATGACACCCGCGAACAGTGGCGCACCTGACGCTAGCGCAACGCCCAGACACAGGGGCAGGGCGACAAGGGCAACCACGATCGACGCGGGAAGATCGGCCCGCCACGTGCTTAGCTTCGGAATGAGAGTTTGCACCAGGGCTCCTGTCGCCGCGACGTCGGCCGGGATGCGCCCGGAGCAGACGCTTTACCCTATGCCAGATGACAATTTATTCATGTTCATTAGGCGATGAACGCCTCCTGACTCAAGGCGCAATGTCGGTTCCGGCCGCAGGTGCGGGCGCGTGGCTTCCTCGTTTGGCGGTGCGGTACGCGGTTGCGTTGTCGGTGGGGACGCCTATCTCGGACGGCTATGGCGCGAAGCACGACACGAACACCCGATTGGGGATTTCCGCGGTGGCGCGGCTATGGCTCGAGCAGCGAGGCGGTGACGGTTCGATTGTGCGACCGGCACGGCTGCAACGAACCCGGCAATTGCCCGGCGCCGAAATCGCCCAACAGCCCGGACCGCTGGTATTTCTGCATGACGCATGCGGGCGAGTATAATCGCGGCTGGAATTATTTCGAAGGTCTGAGCGCCGAGGAAGCCGCCGAGCGCGAGGCGGCGGAGACGCGTACCGCGGACGGCTATGCGGATCCGAAGCATTATGCCTGGGCGGGGTCGGGCGACGGCAGCCGGTCGCGCGACGAGATGCGCGCGCTTGAAGTGCTGCAGCTCGAACCCGATGCGACGTTCGAGGATGTCCGTGCCGCGTGGCGGCGGATGGCCAAGGCCAATCATCCTGATGTGCGTCCGGGCGACAAGGATGCCGCGACGCGGTTCCAAGGCGTGCAGGCCGCCTATGAGGTTCTTCGCGCCGCGGAGGATGCACGGACGTGGAAGCCGGCGTGATCCGCGTGCTGGCAAGCCGCTGGCAGGGCAGCGTGCTGGTCTGCGGCAAATGTTCGAAGAAGCTCGAAGGCGGGTTCGGCGACAAGCGCCGTACATCGCTTGCCAAGCTGTTGCGCGCTGCCCTCGGGCTGAAGAAGGGCCGCAAGGCCGACCGCGGCGTGGTCGAAGTCAAATGTCTTGGGGTATGCCCCAAGAATGCGGTCGTGATGATCGATGCGGCCAAGCCGGATCTGTGGATGCTGGTCCCCGCCGGCGCCGACGTTGGCGAGATCGTAACGACGCTGCGCGGGGGTGATGCCGCTCCGCCGTCCCCTTCCCGGGTGGAAGACGGCCTCAAAGCCGCCTAGCTGGCGTAGCGTTCGGCGGTCTCGCGGATCAACGCGATCATGTTCGGAATTCCCTGCGTCCGGTTCGAACTGAGTTGCTTGCCGAGATCGAACGGCGCCAGTTCCGCACCGATGTCGGTCGCGACGATCGCCGCCGGCGGTTGGTCCTGCACCGCTTGAAGGACGAGCGCGATGATCCCCTTTGTGATCGCGGCGTTCGAGTCCGCGAGGAAATGGAGCCGGCCGTCGTCGGTCTTCATCGGATAGACCCACACGGATGCCGAGCAGCCGCGAACCAGCGTCGCATCGGTCTTCAGCGCATCGGGCATTGGTTCGAGATCGCGTCCGAGGTCGATCAGAAGGCGGTAGCGGTCGTCGGGTTCGAGGAAGTCATATTCCTCATGGATATCGGCTAGCTTGGGCATGGCGTCGCGGTACTCCCGCGTCATCTCGCCCGCAACCGCTGCGCGTGCGGCAGGACACGATTGCCGCGCTACAGGTCGACCCCGGCGGCGATCGCCTCCAGCTTCTTGATGCGTTCCTTCAGGTCTGCGATCTCGATGCGCGCGCCAGTCGACACCGCCACGGGCAGGCCGGTGTCGTGCGCTTGGTCGATCTCCAGGCGCCTGATCGACAGCCAGCCGCGCCAGCCGGCGAGTCCCGCGGTGACGATCATCGCGAGCGCCACCAGGCCGGTCAGCGCGAGCGTGATATAGACGTTCGGTTCGGTCATGTCCGCCTCCTCCTAGCGGTCGCGGAGCCGCTCGATCTCTCGGTCGAGATCGACGCTCTTGTGGTTGTCGGTGATGACGCGTTCGAGCACCTGGATGCGCTCCTTCATCTGGCGCACCTCGTCGCGCAGACGCAGCGTGTCGGCGGTGTCAGCCGGGGCGGAAAGCGATCCTTGGGCTTGGTACCGCGCCCGGAGCACGCGGGAGACCGCCACGATCAAAACGATACAGACGACCATCGTGAAGGGATTCATCGGTCAGCTCCTGAATACGGATTAGTTTAGGGGGCGCTCGTCGCGGAGCAGGTCGATCTCGTCCGCCAGGCCGATCCCGCGGTCGGTGACGATCCGTTCCAGCACCCTCACGCGCTGTTCGAGACGTTCATTCTGTGCCGCATATTGTGCGGACTTTTCAGCGACGAGCTGTGCATCGATTTCCATCCGGCGCTGCCGATAGGCGAACCAGGGCTTCACGAAGACGCCGCCGAAGATCGCGAGCAGGCCGCAGGATATGCCGAGGATGGGGATGAGCAGGGGGCTGATCATGGCGGCGTCCTCTATCGCGGCTGGAGGCGGAGAGCCTCGATCTCGCGGGCGGTACGCTCCGCGGGATCGGTGGCGATGCGCTCAAGAACGGCAATCCGCTCTTCGAGACGGGAGACCTGGCCGGTCAGGCGCTCGTTCTCACCGGACAGTAGCTCCAGCTTGCGGGCGCGTTCGGTCGACCCGGTGCGTCTTTCCGCTCCACTCATCCGCCAGCGCATAGCCGTGCTTTGCGCGGATCCAGTTGTTGATCACCCATCCCATCGTCGTGATCGCGATGATCGCGACGACGAAGCCCGGTCCACCCCAATTCATCGTCATTCTCCCCGTCTACGCCGCGTCTCAGCGCAGGCTGTCGATCTCTGCCGCGAGGCTGCTGCTGCTGCGGCTGGTATAGTGCGTCTCGATGTCGGCGAGACGACGATCGATGTCGCGGAACTTGCTGCGGACCTCTGCGGTCGAGCGCTTCGGGTTCGAGCGGACACCTTGCCAGAACTTCGCGTCGTCGGGTGTTTCGTACAGACCGAACGGCTTTGGCTGTCCCATCCACGCGACCAGCCAATAGGCGATCAGTGTCCAGGGAAAGCCCCCGGCCAGCGTCAGCAGGACGACCGAGACGCGGACGATGAGTACATCGATCCCGGTATAGTCGGCGATCCCCGCGCAGACGCCCTTCCATTTGGCGTTCTGCTTGTCGAGGTAGAATTGGGTGCGGCTGGCGGACATTTCAGTTCCTCCGATCCATGTTGCGTTCAAAGCGGGTGTCGATCGGGCGGTCAGCCTGGCGATCGGACAGATAGGACGACTGGCTGGTGCCGAGCCCAGGCTTCCAGTCGGGATTGTCGGCGGCGATGATCCGCTCGACCGTCAGCACCCGGTCCTCGAGCCGGCGGGCGAGGAGCTGCATCTCGTCGAGCAGTCGTTCGTCCTCATCGGTGATCTTGGGTGCGGTCTTCCACTTGGTGACATAATGCAGGATCAGCCAGGGCAGCCCGACGAGCGCGCCGAGAATGGCGACGAGTCCTTCGAAATCCATTTCAGTCGTCCTTCTTCAGGCGGGCCTTGAGCGCGGCGAGCTGGGCATCGACCTTGTCGTTGCTGCGCAGCTCGGCGATCTCTTCCTCAAGCGTCTTGACGACACCGAGCCCCATCGCGTCGGCGCGACCCTCGGCCTCGTCGACACGTCGGTCGAGAATGTCGAAGCGGCTGAACGCCTCGTGCGTCTTCGGGCCGTTGTACATCTCGCGAAGCCGGGTGCGGTTGTTCGCGCTTTCCAGCCGCGTCTGAACTGCGTTCTGCTTGGTCCGCGCCTCGCGCAGCTTGGTCTGCAGCTTGGCGATGTCCGCCTCGGAGGCACTAAGCGCGTCCTCGAGGACGCCGACTTCCGCCTTGAGCTGCTCGGCCATGTCGGACGCCTTCTGGCGTTCGACCAGCGCAGCCTTGGCAAGATCCTCGCGGTCCTTGCTCAGCGCGAGCTCGGCCTTCTCGGTCCAGTTTTCCTGGAGCTGTTCCAGCTTGGCGATATGGCGGCGCATCTCCTTCTGGTCCGCGATGGTGCGCGCGGCGGAGGCGCGGACCTCGACCAGCGTTTCCTCCATCTCCAGGATGATCATCCGGATCATCTTGGCCGGATCTTCCGCCTTCTCGATGAGGTCGGCGAAGTTGGCGGCGACGATGTCGCGGGTGCGGGAAAAAATGCCCATGTAAATTCTACTCCAGGGATCTTCGTGCGGCGGACGAACCTTATGCCACGATTGCGGTGTGTCGCGTAGCGGGCGCCTGATGCGCGGGCGCCACCGCCGCGAGAATGAAGGTGGCGCTGACGACGAAGGTGCAGGCGAGCGTTGCGACGGTGCGGACGATGTCGGTCTTGATCATGATGAGTCCCCTTTGAGGCGATGGTTGGTTCCGCCTTTGGGCGGGTTGTCCAAAGCTTTGCATCAGTCGTGCCAGTTTTAGAAAAGCCCGGAAATCATGCGGTTGTGCCGGCTGAGCGTCGAGCGCGCAGATTGTTCCTTGCTATGCGTTGGGAATTTCCGCCACACTTTGGCAATGGAGAGAACAACGCAGGTCATCGGCCAGTCCGGCGCGTTCATGGGAGCGCTCGAACGTGCGTCGCGCGCGGCGGCGCTCGACCGACCGGTGCTCGTGATCGGGGAACGCGGCACGGGCAAGGAACTGGTCGCCGAGCGACTCCACCGGCTGAGCCCGCGTTGGGACCAGCCGCTCGTGATCATGAACTGCGCCGCGCTGCCCGAGACGCTGATCGAGGCAGAATTGTTCGGACATGAGGCCGGCGCCTTCACCGGTGCGACCAAGGCACGGGTCGGGCGGTTCGAGGAGGCAGATGGTGGAACCCTGTTCCTCGACGAGCTGGGCACGCTGTCGATGGCGGCGCAGGACCGGTTGCTGCGCGCCGTCGAATATGGCGAGATCACGCGGATCGGCTCGTCGCGGCCGCTGCGCGTCGACGTCCGGATCGTGGCTGCGACCAACGAGCATCTGCCCGACAAGGTGATGCGGCATGAATTTCGCGCCGACCTTCTCGATCGGTTGTCATTCGAGGTCGTCACGCTGCCCCCGCTGCGTGCGCGGGCGGGTGACGTGATGGTGCTGGCGGACCATTTCGGTCGACGAATGGCGTCCGAGCTCGGGCGCGAGCGGTGGGAGGGGTTCGGACCCTCCGCACGCACTGCTCTCGCGGACTATGACTGGCCGGGCAATGTCCGCGAGCTGCGTAACGTCGTCGAACGCGCGGTCTATCGCTGGGAGCATGAGGGGCCGATCGATGCGATCGAGATCGATCCGTTCCAGTCGCCGCACAGGCCAGGCGCTGCGGATCGCAAGCCAATCCAGCCGCCGGCCGCGGTGGCGCCGTCTGCCGGCGGGACTGGTAACGCGGCAGAGGATGACGCCGACGATCCGGTCGTCGCGTGCGAGGACGGGCCGTCGGATTTCAAGTCGCGCGTGTCCCGGTTCGAGCGTGACCTGCTGTCGCGCGCGCTGGCCGAGCATCGCTTCAACCAGCGCGCTACCGCCGAGGCGCTCGGGCTCAGCTATGATCAGTTGCGACATGCCCTCAAGCGGCACGAGCTGTTGCACGCCAGCGGCTGATCGACGTCCGGTCCGCTTGTGTAACGACCGTCCGGGGACCATTTGGGGGCCGCGGGCGTTTGACGTCCGACCCCATTCACCCATTGTCTTTGAGGAGACTCCTGATGGCTTTCGAACTTCCCCCGCTGCCTTACGCCTATGACGCGCTCGAGCCCGTGATCGATCAGGAAACGATGAAGTTTCATCACGACAAGCATCATGCGGCATACACGGCCAAGCTGAACGAGGGCGTCGAGAAGGACTCCGCGCTCGCGGGCAAGTCGATCGAGGATATCCTCGGCATGATCTCGTCGCAGCCACCGCTCGTGCGCAACAATGGCGGCGGTTTCTGGAACCACGACTTTTTCTGGAAGACGATGGCAGCCAAGACGGGGCAGGCGCCGTCGGGCAGGCTCGCCGAAGCGATCGATCGCGACTTCGGTAGCCTCGACAAGCTCAAGGACGAGTTCAACACCAAGGGTGCAGGGCAGTTCGGATCGGGCTGGGCATGGCTGATCGCCGATGACAGCGGCAAGCTGAAGGTGACGAGCACGCCGAACCAGGACAACCCGCTGATGGACGATGCCAAGGAGCCCGGTACGCCGCTGCTCGGCAACGACGTCTGGGAGCACGCCTATTACCTGACGTACAAGAATGATCGTCCGGGCTATCTGAAGGCGTGGTGGGATATCGTGAACTGGGACGTCGTCGGCGAGCGTTACGCGAAGGTCGCTGGCTGAGCCGATCCCGTTACCGTCATCCCGGGTTGGCCGGGATGACGGAAAAGGATTACCCTTCGGGCGGCAGGTCGGTGACGGCCTTGTCGCCCGTTTGCAATCCATGCTTGAGCAGCATCGGGATGTTGGCAAAGGCGAAGATCAACGTCATCGGGATCGCGCCCCAGAGCTTGAAGCCGACCCAGAAATCCCACGTGGTGTTCCGCCAGACGACTTCGTTCAACACTGCCATGAACACGAAGAACACGGTCCAGTTGCGCGTGAGCTTGCGCCAGCCCTCGGCGGTCAGTCCTGGATAGGCGGTGCCGAGCAGCGACTGAAGCAGCGGGCGCCCGGTCACCAGCCCGAAGGTCAGGATGGCGGCGAACATCGCGTAGATGATCGTGGGCTTCATCTGGATAAAGCGCTGGTCATGGAAATAGATCGTCAGGCCGCCGAACACGACGATCAGGGCACCCGACATCCACAGCATCGGCGAGATATGGCCCGCCTTTACCTTCGAGACGATCATCGCGACGATCGTCGCGACGATGAACGCGGTCGTCGCGGTGACCACGCGCGCGATCGGTGCGCCGGGGGTGAGGAAGTTCACCGCGAAGAAGATCGCCAGCGGACCATAATCGATCGCCATGCGCAGGCCGGGAGACAAGGGGGGCTTGGTCACTATTGTATCCAGGAATTGCGGTAAGACCGGAGAGCGGGGCGGCGTGTTATTTTCGGACGCTTTCGACGCCCGCGATGATCCGGCTGACCTCGTTTGCGTCGAACGGGCGCAGGTCCGTCATGCCTTCGCCGATACCGATCGCGTGGATCGGCAGGCCGTATTTCTCCGCCGCTGCGACCAGCACGCCGCCGCGCGCGGTGCCGTCAAGCTTGGTCATCACGACGCCGGTCACGCCCGCCACCTCCTTGAAGACTTCAATCTGCTGGAGCGCATTCTGCCCCGTCGTCGCATCGAGGACGAGGACGATGTCGTGCGGGCTCTCGGGATTGATACGGCCGAGCACGCGACGGATTTTGGCGAGCTCGTCCATCAGTTCGCGCTTGTTCTGCAGACGGCCGGCGGTGTCGACGATCAGCACGTCGATCCCCGTCTCGGTCGCCTTCTTTACCGCATCCCAGACGACGCCCGCTGCGTCGCCGCCTTCCGGTCCGGTGACGATCGGCACGCCGACGCGCTCGGCCCAGGTGCGCAACTGGCCGATCGCAGCGGCGCGGAACGTGTCGCCCGCCGCCAGCATGACGCCGTAATCCTGTTCCATCAGGAGATGCGCGAGCTTGGCGATGGTGGTGGTCTTGCCCGACCCGTTGACGCCGATCACCAGGATAACCTGCGGGCGCGGGAAGGCGTCGATCTCGAGCGGCTTGGCGACCTTGGCGAGGACCTTTTCGACCTCTTCCGCGACGATGACGCGGATGCCGAGCTCTTCCATGTTGCGCTCGAAACTGCCCTCGGCAAGACGATGGCGGATGCGGCCGGCGGTTTCGGGACCGAGGTCCGATGCGATCAGCGCCTCCTCGATCTCATCGAGCGTCGCATCGTCGAGCCGCGCGCCGCTGAGGCCCGCGAGATTGCCGACGAGCCGGTCCGAGGTACGCTTGAAGCCGCCGATGAGTTTGTCGTGCCAGCTTGGGGTGGTGCTCATAGGGATTCCCGTGTTGCGCTCAGGCGCTCGCCCAGAACGCCGGTGATCGTGATTCGAAGGATGTCGCCGGGTGCCGCAGGCGCGTCCAGCAGGACTTCCGCGAAATTTCCGACATGGCCGCGGTCGCCCGGACGTTCGACCAGCAGGTGCTGCGTCGTCCCAACCAGCTTCTGCAACCATGCCGCGCGAACAGCCTGGCCCGTCTCGCGGAGGATCGCGGCGCGTCGGCGGCGGATCTCGGGCTCGACCTGCGGCATCCGGGCGGCGGGTGTGCCGGCCCGCGGTGAATAGGGGAAGATGTGCGAATGGACGATGTCGCAGTCAGCGATCAGCGCATGCGTGTTCTGGAACATCGCCTCGTCCTCGGTCGGAAACCCGGCGATCAGGTCCGCGCCGATCGCGATGTCGGGACGGGCGGTCTTGAGCCGCTGGACGAGCGCCACGCTCTCGGCGCGCGAATGACGTCGTTTCATCCGCTTCAACACCATGTCGTCGCCCGCCTGGAGCGAGAGGTGGACGTGCGGCATGATCCGGGGCTCGGTCGTCAGAAGCGCGAAGAGCCGGTCGTCGATCTCGATGCCGTCGAGCGACGACAGACGGAGCCGCTCGAGCCGCGGCACCGCGTGCAGAATGCGCTCGACAAGCTGGCCGAGCGTGGGGGCGCCGGGAAGGTCGGGGCCATAGCTGGTCAGGTCGACGCCCGTCAGCACGATCTCGCGGTGTCCCGCATCGACCAGCCCGGCGACCCGGTCGACGACCGCGCCCGCGGGGACGGAGCGGCTTGGTCCGCGTCCGAAGGGAATCGCGCAGAAGGTGCAGCGATGATCGCAGCCGTTCTGGACTTCCACAAAGGCGCGGGCATGCGACGAAAAGCTAGCAACCAGATGCGGCGCGGTTTCGCGAACCTGCATGATGTCGCTGACGACCACCGGTGCGAGCGTGGCCCATGCGGCTGGGGAGAGCTTGTCGGCATTGCCGATCACGCGATCGACCTCGGGCATCGCCGCGAAGGCACCCGGGTCGATCTGCGCTGCGCATCCGGTGACGACAATCTGCGCATCCGGGCGATCGCGCCGGCCCCGGCGGATCGCAACCCGCGTCGCCTTTACTGCCGCGTTGGTGACGGCACAGCTGTTGACCACCACCACGTCCCGCCCGGCGACGAGCGCGCGGATGGTCTCGCTTTCGGCGATGTTGAGACGGCAGCCGAGGCTGACGACCTCTGGCAGCGGGGCAGACGGCATGATGCGCGATCTAGGAGGGGCGGGGGGCAAAGTCCACGGCTTGCAGCGCCGGGCTGGAGTAAGGATGGCCGCTGGGCAGTCGGGACGTCCGTGGTCAGGCCGGAGCGGGTCCGCGATCAGCCCGCGAGTCGTGGCGCAATGCCGCGGACCGGCGGGAAGTCGCCATCGGGCTGGTGTGCGAGCAGGCGCTGTTCGGCGAGCAGTCGACGCAGTTGCGCGGCGTTCATGGGGCGACCGTAGAGATAGCCCTGTCCCTTGGCACAGCCGAGCGCGCGCAGCCGCTCCTCGACCGCGGCATCCTCGATGCCCTCGGCGGTGACCGGCAGGTTCAGGCTGTCGCCAAGCCGGACGATCGTGTTGACGATCGCCATGCTCTCCGCATTGTCGAGGATCGACGCGACGAAGCTGTGGTCGATCTTGATGCGATCGAACGGGAGCGCGCGCAGATGCGCAAGGCTCGAAAAGCCGGTGCCGAAATCGTCGAGCGCCAGCCGGATGCCCTGATTCTTCAGGCTGCCGACGATCGACTGGGCAAGCGCCAGATTGTCGAACAGCGCGCTTTCGGTGACCTCGATCTCGAGCCGGCTGGCGGGAAAGCCCGTCTCGACCAGCGTTTGGATGATCTTTTGCGCCAGCCATGCGTCGCGCAGCTGTACCGGGGAAATGTTGATCGACAGCGTCAGCGCCGAATCCCAGTCGCGTGCCGCAGTACAGGCTTGGCGCATGAGCGACAGTGACAGGTCGCCAATGACGCCGATCTCCTCGGCGATCGGGATGAAGACGTCCGGGGGGATCATCCCGCGTGTTGGATGGTCCCAGCGCGCCAGAACCTCGAACCCGGTGGTAAGCCCCGTGGCGAGATCCACCTGCTGTTCGAAATAAGGAATGATGTCCTGCGCGGCGACCGCGAGGCGAAGTCCGGACTCGAGCTCGCCACGCACCTGCAGCGACTGCTCCATCGCGGTGTTGAACCAGACGTGGCGATTGCGGCCCGCCGTCTTGGCCGCGTGGAGGGCGATGTCCGCGTTGCGCAACAGCGCGTCGATCGAGGCACAGTCCGCGTCAGAACGCGCGACACCGATCGACACGGTGGCGTGAATGTCGACGCCGTTCGCACGGAAGGGCCGCGCGAAGCCGGTGACGAGACGCTCCGCGATCCGATCGGCTACCCCTTGATGCGCCGGATCGAAGACGAAGGCGCAGGCGAACTCGTCCGCACCCAAGCGTGCCAGAAGGCTTGATGTGGGGGCGATGGCCGCGATCGTTTCCGCGACATGGACGAGCACCTGGTCGCCGACGGCATAGCCGTGCATGTCGTTGACGCTCTTGAAGAAGTCGACGTCGATCGTGAGCATCGCCACCACCTTGCCCCGGCGTCTCGCGCTGCCGAACAGGGTCGCGCCATCTTCGGACAGACTGCGGCGATTGAGGAATCCGGTCAGCGAATCCCGCTGTGCCAGAACGCGGGCGCGATGACCCGCATCGGTCGCCTCGTTGAGCTCGGCAGTGAGCGTGCGATAGCGCAGGCAGCCAAAGAGCAACAGCGCGACGTTGAGCAGCACGGCGACAACCAGACCTTGGTCGATACCGGAACTGCGTCCCGTCAGACGGGCAAAGATGCCGACCAGAACGGCGCCGCCCGTACCGACGAGCATCAACGCTGCAGCCCCGGTCACGGCGCCGGTGACGAATTCCCGGTTGATGGTGCGGGGCGAACGGGTCGCCGCCGGCGGTGCGGTCATGGGCTGGATCGCCTGTGAGGTCGGGGCGGACACACATATGACATAGCATAAGTGTAGGACCGGTTAAGAGCGTCGATCCGTCCAATATGCCGGGGAGGGACTTTGACGCTGGACGCCGTCGCAGCGCATCGACGGACGGGTCGCTTGCGTCGGCGGCCCGGGTCGCGTAAGCAGCACGCCACGTTCCGTTACGGGGCACATGTGACGAGCATCCAAGGATGCACGCTGGCCGGCGAGGTTTCGCCAGCCGGCGCTTTTGCGTTGGGCGTCGTCATGTGTCCGGTAATGGTGATTGGGAGTGTCTCGATGTTCGAAAGCCTGAGCGATCGTCTTGGCGGCGTCTTCGACCGCCTTCGCGGCCGGGGTGCGCTGACCGAAGCGGACGTGCGCGCGGCGATGCGCGAGGTTCGTGTAGCGCTGCTCGAAGCCGACGTCGCGCTGCCCGTTGCGCGCGACTTTGTCGATAAGGCGACCGAGAAGGCGATCGGCCAGAACGTCCTGCGCTCGGTCACGCCGGGGCAGCAGGTCGTCAAGATCGTCAGCGATGCGCTGGTCGAGATGCTGGGCGCGGATGCGTCCGAGCTCGATCTGGGCGTCACGCCGCCCGCGATCATCATGATGGTCGGGCTTCAGGGCTCGGGCAAGACGACCACCACCGCCAAGATCGCCAAGCGGCTGTCGGCAGGGCCGGGTGGGCGCGATCGCAAGAAGGTGCTGATGGCGTCGCTCGACGTCAATCGCCCGAACGCGCAGGAACAGCTCGCGACGCTCGGCACGCAGATTTCGGTCGCGACCTTGCCGATCGTCACCGGCCAGCAGCCGGTCGATATCGCACGGCGCGCGATGCAGGCGGCCAAGCTGCAGGGCTTCGACGTCCTGATGCTCGATACCGCGGGTCGCCTCCATGTCGATCAGGCGCTGATGGACGAGATGAAGGCGGTCGCCGACGTCGCGAACCCGGCCGAGATCCTTCTCGTCGTCGATTCGCTGACGGGTCAGGATGCGGTCAACGTCGCGCAGAACTTCTCCGATCAGGTGCCGCTGACGGGGATCGTGCTGACCCGGATGGACGGCGATGCGCGCGGCGGTGCGGCGCTGTCGATGCGTGCGGTTACCGGCAAGCCGATCAAGTTTGCGGGTACCGGCGAGAAGCTCGATGCGCTCGAGGCGTTCCATCCCGAGCGGGTCGCCGGGCGGATCCTCGGCATGGGCGACGTCGTCAGCCTCGTCGAGCGCGCCGCGGAGTCGATCCAGGCCGAAGACGCCGAGCGGATGGCGGCCAAGATGGCCAAGGGTCAGTTCGACATGAACGACCTGCGGGCTCAGCTGGCGCAGATGCAGCGGATGGGCGGGCTCGGCGCGTTGGCGGGGATGATCCCCGGCATGAAGAAGGCGCAGGGCGCGGTCGCTTCGGTCGGCGGCGAGAAAGTTCTCGTCCACATGGATGCGATGATCGGATCGATGACCATCAAGGAGCGCGCCAAGCCCGAGCTGATCAACGCCAAGCGCAAGATCCGCATCGCCAAGGGCTCCGGCACCACGGTGCAGGAGGTCAACAAGCTGCTCAAGATGCACCTCGAAATGTCGACCGCCATGAAGAAGATCAAGAAGATGGGCGGCATGAAGGGCATGATGGCGATGCTCGGCAAGGGCGGCATGGGTGGCGGTCTTGGCGGCATCGGTAACGCGATCGGCGGGCCGCAGATGGGCGACATGCTCAACAAGGCCGGCGCAGGTGGGCTCCCTGGGGGCAATTCCGGGGGTGGCCTGCCGGGTCTGGGCGGGAAGATGCCACAGCTGCCTGCGGGCTTCGACGATTTTCTGAAGAAGAAATAACCTCTTACTCAACCCATTACCCCGGCGTTTGCCGGGCGAAATATTAGAAAACGAAGGAAAATATCATGGCAATTAACATTCGTCTCGCACGTGGCGGCTCCAAGAAGCGTCCTTATTACAAGATCGTCGTTGCCGATGCGCGCAGCCCGCGTGATGGCCGCTTCATCGAGAAGATCGGCAACTACAACCCGCTCCTCGCCAAGGACAACGAGCAGCGCGTGCAGCTCGACGCCGATCGCGCAAAGCATTGGCTGAGCGTCGGCGCACAGCCGACCGACCGCGTCGCCCGCTTCCTTGACGCAGCAGGCGTTCTTGAGCGTTCGGCCCGCAACAACCCGAACAAGGGCAAGCCCGGCGAGAAGGCCACCGAGCGCGCTGAAGAGCGTGCGACCAAGGCGGCCGAAGCTGCCGAGGCCGAAGCGGCTGCAAAGGCGGCACCTGCTGCCGACGCGGATGCTCCTGCCGAGACCGAAGAAGCCGCTTCGTAAGATCGTCTTCCACGTCATCCCAGCGAAGGCTGGGATCCAGCGCCAGAGACGGCAGCGTCCTTGGCTCTGGATCCTGGGTCTAGCGCAGGATGACGGTTTGGAGTGGGCCACGCCCGCACCCGAATGGCGGTTCATGCGTTCTTTGTCGGTCCATCACCCACAAGGAGCGCATGATGACCCCCGATCCAGATCCAAGAACAGCCCCCGCACCCGAGGACATCGAAGATGCCAGCAATGAAGGCGTCTCCGCCGAAGACCCCGCAGAAGGCGCCGACGATAGCCCCGGACCCGACACCGGCTCCGCGCAAGGGTAGCGTCACGCTCGCCGTCGTGATCGGCGCGCACGGTATCGGCGGCGAAGTGCGGCTGAAGGTCTTTGCCGAGACCATGTCGGGCTATAAGAGTTTCAACGACGGTACGCTGACGCTCAAGTCGGCGCGCCCTGGCAACAACGGCACGATCGCTCGCTTTGCCGAGGTCGCCGATCGGAACGCTGCCGAAGCGATGCGCGGGACCGAATTGACGGTGCCGCGATCGTCGTTGCCACCGCTCGAGGATGGCGAATATTACCACACCGACCTGATCGGGCTCCCCGTCGTCTCTACCGATGGTGAGGCGATCGGACGCGTTGTCGCAATCGATAATTTCGGTGCGGGCGACGTGATCGAGATCGAACGGCCGACTGCAAAGCGGTTCATGGTGCCGATGCGCGTTGAGGCGGTTCCAGAGTGGGATGCGGAACGACTCGTAGTCGAGGCGTCTTTCGCTACCGAATAGTTCCTTCGAGCTTAGCTCTTTCACGAACGCGGGGGCCCCGCCTTCGCGGTGAGGCATCCAAAGTCAGCGCCGGATCGGGCGCTGCTCCGACAGCATGTTGCGGATGGTCGTTGCGGCCACTCCGGCTTCGCCCATCGCGTGGCTGATCTGGTCGAGCCCCTTCACCACGTCGCCCGCCGCGAACAGCCCGGGGATCGAGGTGCGCTGATGGTCGTCGACCTCTAGGCAGCCTTCGTCCGTCGCGCGCGCGCCGGCGGCGACGGCGAGTTCCGAGCGGATCACCGAGCCTAACGCCGGATAGACGCTGTCGAACGACAGCCGCCCGTCGACCGTGTCGAGCGAGAACCGGTTGTCTTCGATCGCGTAGTTGCCGCAAGGGCCGCCGACGCGGACGATGCCGGCGTCGTCCAACGCGGCCTCGCACGTCGCGTCGAGATCATGGCCGCCGTCCGGGGCGATCAGCGTCACGTCGGCGGTGTAGCCGCGCAGGAACAGCGCCTCGCGCATGCCGTGGTCGCCGGTGCCGATCACGCCGACGCGCTTGTCGGTGACCTCATAGCCGTCGCAGATCGGGCAGTAGCGGAGAAGCCCGGCCTCCAGGGCCTCGTCATGGAGCGCGTCTGGCATGGCGGGGCGGTTGTTGACGACGCCTGTTGCCAGCAGGACGCTGCGGGCGCGGGCGCGGCGGTCGCCGAGGCGGACGGTGAAGCCGTCGTTGTCGACCTCGATCGCATCGACCCGCGCGGCCTCGCGTACCGCCCCATAGGTCTCCGCCTGTGCCAGCATCCGGGCGAGGAGGTCGGTGCCGCGGATGCCTTCGGGGTAGCCGGCGTGGTTGTGCGTGCAGGGGATCAGCGCGGCGCGGCTGCTGCCGCAGTCGAACAGCCGGATCGAGAGGTGGAACCGCGCGAGATAGATCGCGGCGGTGAGGCCTGCGGGGCCGGCGCCGATGATGATGCAATCGTCCATCCCGCTATAAGCGCGGCGCGGCAATTCCGTTCCGGTGGCGAAACGCTCGATCGCTATCGCAAGCCGGGCGCGGGAGTGATAGCGGCGTGCGGCATGAGCTATTGTCGTTGGTCGGAAGGCGATCTCCACGCCTATGCGTCGCACACCGCGGACGGGGTGCGCCGGTACGTCGCGCAGGTCGCCGAGCCTGCCGTCGAACGGTGCGGGGTGGAGGCGGAGTATGTCGAGGACAGCGCCGACGCGTTCCTTGCACGCCTGAAATGGCTGAAGGCGCGGGGGTGTGAATTTCCCGCCGACGTCGTGCCCCAAATCCTCGCCGCGGCGCAGGAGGAGGCGCGGCTGGCGCGGCTGGCGGCGGGTGAGCTGCCCTGGGCGGCGACGATCGTGACCCTGTACCCCGAGATGTTCCCCGGGCCGCTCGGCACGTCGCTGGCCGGACGGGCGCTGGGGGAGGGGCGGTGGTCATGCGAGCCCGTCCAGTTGCGCGACTTCGCGACCGACAAGCATCGCTCGGTCGGACGGGTGGGG
>NZ_JRVI01000209.1:0-43179 GCF_000783375.1 Sphingomonas sp. Ant20 | reverse complement strand
CCCGGCCTTCCCGTGTTTGCCCGCTCCCGCAGACGGGCGACCGCCGGCCTGGCGGGAGGCGCGGCGTCGGACAGACCGAGGTCCGAACGCAGCTGCGCGACCCTCGCCTGCCTGGCTTGCCGCTCGATGGTCAGCCGTTCGAGATCGGTACTGCCCTTCGTGACCGCACCGCGTCGTTCGGCGAGATCGTCGATCTCGTCGGCTGCGAACAGGGCCATGGCGTCGTCCGGCACGTTGTCCAGCCTGTCCTGCGCCTCGGCGTGAAGGGTGGCCGCCGCAGCTCTGTTCCGATCCGCCGCGGCGATGACGTCCAGCGCCGCGACCACGCGCTCCTCGCGGGCGGCGGGCATCGTCTTCGCGTCGGCCGAGCCTGCAAGCAGCTCGAGCAGTTCGGCGCGGCGCCTCATGGCCGGAGCGATCCGACGAAGCCGCTCGATACGCCCCTGTTCGGACAGCAGGGCGTCGCGCTCGGCCTCCGCCGCACATCGGGCGTCCTCGGCGGCCAGATGGGCGTCACGCGCATCGGTCCACGCCTTGGGTCGAACCTGACGGTCGCGCGCCGCCGTGCGGCTGGCGTCGAAGCTCCTTTCCGCCTGCGTGTAGGTCCTGTGCCTGGCGGCGCGTGGAGCCCATATCGCGTCCGCCTCCGCCTCCAGCGCCGCCAGCGCATCCACGACGTCGGTCATGCCCGAGCCCGCTGCGAAAAGCGCCTGGCCGACGTCGTCGCGGGCCTGGACTATCGCACGGCCGCCTTCGCGCAGACGGAGATGGTCCAGGCTGAACGCGAGCCGGAACCGTTCCCGGGTCTGGCCATGGAGCATGGCGAGCAGCGGACCTTCGTCCATCTGCCTGTCGTCCGCGTCGACGAGCGACCCCGCGTTCGCCTTGCGCCGGCGGACGGCGAGGCTCCGCCCATCCTCCTCGACCTCGGCTCCGATCCGGAGAAGCGGATAGTCGAAGCGGAAGTTGTAGCGGGACCGTGCCTCGAAGCCGAAGAGCAGGTCGGAGACGGCGGCCATGCTCGTGGTCTTGCCCGCCTCGTTGGGGCCGTAGATCACATGCAGGTCCGGTGTTCCGGAGCGGAAGGCGAGCTCGCATCCCTCGAAGCGACCGAACCGTTCGAGCGACAGGCGACGGATGCGCATCAGCCCGCCCTTCCAAGCCGGACGAGCAGGCCTGACGCGGCGGCCTGCGCGACGCCCGACCAATCGCCGACGGAGGCGGCATGCCGCATATCTTCCTCTTCCGGCGGCTGCGCCGCGGCGGTGGCGACGAGGAAGGGCGCCAGCTCCTGCGCGAGCGCCTCCAGCAGCTCCCCGTCGCGGGCGGCCGATGCAAGCAGCGCCGCCACGTCTTCCGACAGCTCAGCCTGCACCGCGGCGACGGGCGTCGACGTCCTGACCTGCACCTTCTCGATCCACAGATCGGGCGAGATCGCACCGGCGTGCGCGCGGGCATCGTCCCGCAGCTGCGACTGCGAGTCCGCGAGTGTCCCGGCAAGCGACGTCGCGCCCGAGAGGGTAACGCGCGCGATCAGCCCCCGGTCCGCCGTCTCCGCCGTCCGGGCGGCGGCGAGGGCTTCACGCAGGCGGACCTGGAGGTCCTCCATCGTGTCGCAGCCGTCGCAATCGACGACCACGCGGGCCCAGCGCAGGACGTCGAAGTGCACCGGCTCTATCGACGATATGACGCCGTCCTCGACGTCGACCAGGACGCCGCCCTTGGCTCCGGTCTCGCGGATATTGCGACCCTGGACGTTGCCGGGGAAGATCACCGGAGGATCCTCGCAGACGCATTCGAAGGTATGGACGTGGCCCAGCGCCCAGTAGTCGTAGCCCCGGGACCTGAGATCGGCGAGCTCGCAGGGCGCGTAGGAGGCGTGCCCTGGCCTGCCGGAAAGCGAGGTGTGGAGCACGCCGATGTTGAACATGCCGGCAGCGGCCGCGGGGTAGCGGACGGCGAGGTTGTCGGGCGCGGCCTGGTGAGCGAAGCTCCAGCCGTGGAGGGCGACGCCGAGCGCCTCGATTCGGAAGGTCTGCGGCGAACGACTGCCGAACCGGTGGACGTTGCCGGGCCAGGGCAGGCTCTTGGTGACGACGGATGCGGCGTCGTGGTTCCCTTGCAGAACATAGACCGCGATCCCCGCCTGCTCGAGCCGACCCATCTGGCGTGCCAGGTAGAGGCCGGTCCCCATGTCCCTCCAGTCGCCGTCGAACAGGTCGCCGGCGATGATGACGAAGTCGACCGCAGCCCTGCGCGCGAAGTCTATCATGTTGTCGAACGCGCTCCGGGTCGCCGCACGGACGTCGTCGACCGGAAGCCCCTCGTAGCGCGCCAGACCCGTCAGCGGACTGTCGAGGTGAATGTCGGCTACGTGCAAAAAGCGAAAGTTGGTCATCCTTCTTTCAATTTGTTCTGGTTACGAGCAACTTGGCAAGGAAAAGAAGCACAGGAGCCGCCGACTTGAACATCATCGCCGACGTCGCGGCCAAACCTGGCGAAGACCAGCTGCTCATCGATGCGGTGATCGCGCCGAAGCTGAGCTTCGCGACGCATCAGAACGACGTGCCGGTCATGCGCGAGCTGAAGATCGTGAACCTGGGCGATGCGACGATCGAGAACGTCATCCTGTCGGTGCGGGCCGATCCGCCGGTATTCGCTCCGCGCGACTGGCGCTTCGACCGGATCGCGGCAGGGGGCGAGGTGCGGGTATCCCAGCGCGACATGGCGCTGGACGCCGGACTCCTGCTCCAGCTGACGGAGGCGGTCCGAGCGAACGTCACCCTGACGGCCACCGATGCCGGCACCGGCGGCGTCCTGGCCGAGCGGCGCGTACCGGTCGAGCTTCTCGCCCGGAACGAGTGGGGCGGATCGGGTGCGATGCCCGAGCTCCTGGCCGCGTTCGCGCTCCCGAACGACGTCGCGGTCGGTCGAATCCTGAGGCCGCGAGCGAGGTCCTGCGTCGGGCGGGCCGTCCCGACGGGATCGACGGCTACCAGTCGAAGTCCCGCACCAGGGTCTACGAGCTCGTGTCGGCGATCTGGTCGGCGGTATCGGGCCTGCGCCTCACCTATGCCGAACCGCCGGCGAGCTTCGAGGTGGAGGGACAGAAGGTTCGCACGCCGAGCCAGATCGTCGAGGGCGGTCTCGCGACCTGCCTGGACAGCGCGCTTCTCTTCGCCGCGGCCGTCGAGCAGGCCGGCCTCTTCCCGGTGCTGGTGATCGTGGAGGGTCATGCCTTCGCCGGCGCATGGCTGCAGCCGCAGGAGTTCGCGACGCTGCTCGTTCCCGACGCCGCAGCGCTACGCAAGCGCGTGTCGCTGGAGGAGCTCGTACTTTTCGAGACGACGCTGGCGACGGGGTCGAGTCCGGCAGGGTTCGCCCGCGCGATCGCCGCGGCTTCCAGACTGATCGACGAGGAGCGCGAAGGCCGTTTCGTGGTGGCGGTCGACGTCCGCCGTGCGCGCATGCAGCGCATCCGGCCGCTTGCGATGACCGACGCCGGATCTCCGACCACGCCGGTCTCGGGCGGCGACATTTCGGTTGATACGGCCGGCGACGCGCTCGAGGCGGCACCGCCGCTGCCCGACTTCGACCTGGCGGAATCCGACGAGGTCGCCGCTACGCCGGAGGGGAGACTCGACCGCTGGCAGCGCAAGCTCCTGGACCTGACCACGCGCAACCGGCTGCTGCACGTCAAGCCTGGCGCCACGGCGATCCGGCTCGTCTGTCCGGACGCGGCGAGGCTCGAGGACGAGCTCGCCGACGGCCGCAGCTTCCGCATCGTCGGAGAGCCGGATCTTGCTGGAGCGGCGGGACGCGACGCCTCGCTCCATGCGGAACGCACGGGCGTGGTCCTGGACGAGGCCTATGCGAAGGCGGCTCTCGACCGAGGCGAGCTTCTCTCTCCGGGTGACCCCGCGAAGCTGGAGGCGCAGCTCGTCGAACTGTACCGCAAGGCGAGGCTCGACATGGCGGAGGGCGGCGCCAACACGCTGTTCCTGGCGGTGGGCTTTCTGCTTTGGAAGAAGTCGGCGACCGACTCCAGCCAGTACCGCGCGCCGCTGATCCTGCTTCCGGTCCGTCTGGACCGCCGGTCGGTTAGATCGGGCGTCAGGCTTTCGATCCACGAGGACGAGCCCCGCTTCAACCTGACGCTGCTCGAGATGCTGCGCCGGGACTTCGATCTGGAGATACCCGAGCTGGCCGGCCCGCTGCCGGCGGACGCTTCGGGAATCGACGTGCCCCGCGTGTTCAACGTCGTCCGGCGGGCGGTTCGGGACGCGACGGGGTTCGAGGTCGTCCCGGACGTGATGCTTGGCTCGTTCTCGTTCGCCAAGTACCTCATGTGGAAGGACCTGGTCGATCGCACCGACGTCCTGAAGGCGAATCCCGTCGTGCGCCATCTGCTCGAGACGCCGCGGGATCCCTACCCCTGCGATCGGCAGCCGCCGCGTCCCGAGGCGCTGGATGCAGAGGTGGCGCCGGGTGACCTGTTCACGCCGCTTCCGGCCGACTCCTCGCAGCTCGCTGCGTGGTGGGATCCGCGCGCGGGTGCGACTTCGTGCTCGACGGGCCGCCGGGCACCGGTAAGTCGCAGACCATCGCCAACATGATCGCCCACAACCTGGCGCTCGGGCGCAAGGTGCTGTTCGTGGCCGAGAAGCGCGCGGCGCTCGAGGTCGTGCATCGCCGCCTGGTGGCACACGGGCTGGGACCGTTCTGTCTCGAGCTGCACAGCAACAAGGCCTCCAAGCTCGACGTCCTGCGCCAGCTCGACGCCGCCTGGAGCATCAGCGAGGGTTCTCCGCAGGCCGAGTGGGACCGCCGGGCGGCGGAGCTCAGGACGAGCCGCGACGGGCTCAATCGGCTTGTGGCTGCTCTGCATCGCCGACACGGGAACGGCCTGACCCTGCACGCTGCCATCGGCCGGGTGGTAAGGGACGGTGCGGCAGGCGGCACGCTCCGTCTGGCCTGGCCGACCACGACGCGCCACGACGAGGCGGGACTCGAGCAGCTGCGCGAGGCGGCACGCCGTCTCGATCTGCTGCGTCCGGCCGATCCCGCCGAGCCGTCGCTCGTCCTGGTCGGCCGCACCGAGTGGTCGAACGCATGGGTCGCCGAGCTGCTGGCCGCAGCAGGCGGCCTCGAGACCGCGGCAGGCGAGATCGAGACGCGGCGCCAGGCCTTCACCTCGCTTCTGGGGATCGAGCTCGGGCGGGACAGGCAGGGTCTTGCCGCGACCGCGGCCGTGGCGCACGCCCTCGGCTCGGCTGCGGGTCACGATCTCGGCTTCGCCTTCGCATCCGATGCCGCCCGCTCGATCGAGCATGCGCGCGAGGCCCTTCCGATCGTCGAGGAGTACCGGCGCGAGGCGGCGTCGTTGGGCGTCCGTCTGGAAACCTCCGCGGTCCGGGCGCTGCCGCTCGACGAGATCGAGGCGGAATGGCAGGCCGCCTGCACTGCGATCTGGCCCCTATCCCTCCTCCGGCGCAAGGCGGTGGTCCGCCGGCTCGATCCCAGCGGCGAGGCCGATCCGGACATCGAGCTTCCCCGCCTTCGGTCCATGCGCTCGATCATGGCCCGGGTCGAACCTCTCGGCGCGGCCAGCGCCGTTCCAGGCTGGTCCGGCGTCGATACCGACGTGACGCGCGTCGCCGCGCTGCTCGACGCAGCCGAGGGACTGCGCAGCGCCGTCGTCCGTGCGGCGGACACGCCGGACCGGCTGATGTCGCTGCGCGGTTCGCTGCGCCGCCTGGTGACCGAGGGAAGCGACCTCCTCGCGCGGACGGCGCGATCGGGCGGGCCGGTGCGTCCTACCTCGTTGCCCACGAACGGCTGGAGGCGGCACTCGAGAGCTTCCAGGCCATCGCCTCCTCGCGTCGGGTCTCGATGGCGAGGACCTGCCGCCGCGGCGCGCGTCGCCGCCGCCGGGATCGCCTCGCACGCGTCGCAGCTCAACGGCTGGACGGCATGGCGGCGTGCGCGGCAAGCGGCGCTGGATCTGGATCTCGGCCCTCTGGTCGAGGCTGTCGAGCGTGGTTCAGTCCCGCCTGGAACGGCGGGCGCGGCGTTCGAGCTCGCCCATGCGCGGTGGTGGGCGGACGGCGTCATGGATGCCGAGCCTGCGGTGCGCGACTTCACGCTCGCCGAGCAGACGGACGCGATCGCCCGCTTTCGCGACCTGGACCGTCAGTTCGCGGAGCTGACCCAGGCGTACATCCGGGCCCGGCTGTCGGGCGGGATCCCCCCGAAGGATGCGCAGACGCAGCCGCCGGGCTTCGGTGCGCTCGCTCACCAGCTGAAGCTCCAGAAGCGGCACAAGCCGGTGCGGCAGCTCGTCGCCGAGATGGGGCCGGCGCTCACGACGCTCGCGCCCTGCCTGCTGATGAGCCCGCTGTCCGTCGCGCAGTACCTGCCCCCCGATGCCGAGCCCTTCGACCTGGTGATCTTCGACGAGGCATCGCAGATCACGCCCTGGGACGCGGTCGGCGCGATCGCGCGAGGCCGGCAGGTCGTGGTGGCCGGCGATCCCAAGCAGATGCCCCCGACGAGCTTCTTCGACCGGGGCGCCGGTGCCGAGGACGACGATACCGATGTCGAGAGCGACCAGGAAAGCATCCTCGAGGAATGCCTGGGTGCGCGCCTGCCCCAGCGGCGCCTCACCTGGCACTACCGGAGCCGCAACGAGAGCCTGATCGCGTTCTCGAACCATCGCTACTATGACGGCGACCTCGTCACCTTCCCAGCGCCCGTGACCAGGGACGTCGCCGTTTCGTGGCGAAGGGTCGCGGGGGCGTGGGCGAGAGGCAAGGCGCGCACCAATCAGGTGGAGGCGGAGGCCATCGTGGCGGAGGTTCTGGCGCGGCTTGTCGATCCTGCCTTCGTCGACGAGGACGGCCGACCGCTGAGCATCGCGGTGATCACCCTCAACGCCGAGCAGCAGAAGCTGATCGAGGACCTTCTCGATCGCGCACGGCGGGGCCGGCCGGAGCTGGAGGCCTTCTTCGCCGACGACGCCGCCGAGCCCGTCGTCGTCAAGAACCTGGAGACGGTGCAGGGCGACGAGCGCGACCTGGTGCTGCTCGGCATCGGCTATGGTCCCGAGACACCGGACGCGCCGACCATGTCGATGAACTTCGGACCGCTCAACCGCCAGGGCGGCTGGCGACGCCTCAACGTCGCCATCACGCGCGCGCGCCGCGAGATGGTGGTCTTCACCTCGTTCTCGGCCGATCGCATCGATCTTAACCGGACGAGTGCCGAGGCCGTGCGCGACCTCCGCCACTTCCTCGAGTTCGCCGAGCGTGGCCCGCGGGCTCTCGGCGAGGCGGTGTCGGGCTCGGTCGGGGGCTTCGAATCTCCGTTCGAGCAGGCGGTGGCGAGCGGCCTTCGCGAGCGTGGCTGGACGGCGGTGCCGCAGATCGGCGTCTCCCGGTTCCGCATCGACCTGGGCATCGTGGATCCCGATCGTCCCGGCGACTATCTCGCCGGGGTCGAGTGCGACGGCGCGTCCTACCACAGCGCGGCGACGGCCCGGGACCGCGACAAGGTGCGCGAGGGCGTGCTGTCGGGGCTCGGCTGGCGCCTGGTGCGCGTCTGGTCGACTGACTGGTGGCATGACGCCCCCTCGGCGCTCGACCGCCTGGACGCCGCGCTGCGAACGCTGCTCGACGAAGCGCGGACCGCACGGGCGGAGCGCGAGGCGGCCACGCCGCTGTCGGCCGGGGTCGAGAGCACGAGCTCGACGCCGACGCCGGACGAGGAGGATCAGGGCGAAGCGGCCGCAGAGCCGGTGGAGCAGCTCGGCGGCGACTATGCGAGGACCGACTTCACCGACCTGCAGGCGCAGATCGATCCTGCCCGCTTCGCCGACACCGCATATACGACGATCCTACGCCAGATGATCATGCGCGCGATCGCGACCGAGGCTCCGATACGGGACGATCTTCTGGTCGAGCGCATCGCCCGCGCCCATGGCTTCAGGCGGTCGGGCCGGGTGATCAGGGACCGCGTGATGACGCTGGCGCGGGCATCGGCGCATGTCGCGCAGGAGCACGGGGGAGCCGCGTTCGTCTGGTCCGACGCGACGGCTGCCTCGACCTGGGACAGGGGACGTCTGCCGGCGACGAGCGAGGACATCCGCGATCTCGGCGACATCGCGATGCCCGAGCTGACGGCAGTCCTGCGCGGCTGCGGCGGGGAGGATCCGACGACCGAGGCGGCACGGGCGCTGGGTATTCGGCGTCTGAGCGCCGCCGGACGAGAACGGCTCCGCCGCGCCGCGCCTGCCAAGGGTCACATTTCCTGAGCGAATGGCCCTGCCGTAGGAATGGGAAGGCCTTTCGAGCCTGGACCCGGGCCTACCCGGCCGGGCGTCGTTCGCGCCGCCCTGTCGAGCGCGCGCTTGCAGGGCATTCTCCAAGATCGTCGAGGGGCACCCGGCTCGACGAAGCCAAGTCCCGCAGGCGGCAGTTACTGCTCCGGCTCCGCACCCTCTCCAGCGCCGTGCACTGTCGCCTGCCCGTGCTCGGCATACATGTGCAGATCATCGAAGATTTCGTGCCACAGCCTGTCACTCATGGGAAAGCTGAAGAGGTTTCGGAGGTAATATGCCCCTTCGGCAGCGAGGAAGGCGATCCGCAGAACGCGCGCTTCACTGGTCGTCGCCTCCAGCGTACCGGCGCGGGCACGATACCAGCCCTTGAAGCTCGTTTCCGCCAATCCCGAGCCGGCGAGTGCTGCCATGAGGGCTGCCCCGCTGATGCTTTCCTCGCGCGTCAGCTCGGCCGTGATCCGAATGTGAGCGAGCATCCTGTCACGATCTGACGTTCGATTTGCCAGTTCCGTATCGAACCGCGTCTGCTCGCGAGCGAGCCAGCGATCCAGCACCGCGTCCATCAACGCTTCACGAGACCCGAACGCGGACTGGATGCTCGCCTTTGGCACTTGAGCGGCACTGGCCAGACTGCCGAACGTCAGACCGGCTGCACCGGTTTCTATTACGATGGTTTCCGCCGCATCGAGCACTCGCCCGCGGTCGAGAGATCTTGGGCGAGCCATGTTCGACGTCCTGTTGCATATAGATACGATCGTATCTATACTGGCGTCTCCGGATCGTAAAGATGCAAGCGCGAAAGGAGTAGTTCGCCGTGCAACCCAAGAAGGTAGTCATCGTGGGAGCAGGCTTCGGCGGCCTTGCTGCGGCCAGGGCGCTCAGCGGACGGAACGTGGCGGTGACGCTGATTGACCGCACCAACCACCATGTTTTCCAGCCCCTGCTATATCAGGTGCGACCGCGGCGTTGGCGCCTTCTGACATCGCGACTGCCACCCGCACGCTCGTGGCGGGTCATGGCAACGTGACGACGCTGCTGGACGACGTGGTCGGGGTGGATGACGATGATCGCGAGGTGCTGACGGCGTCCGGGGAGCGCATACCTTACGACTACCTCGTTCTGGCTACGGGATGCAGCTACAGCTTCTTCGGGAACGACGAATGGGCCGAGCATGCCCCGGTTCTCAAGACCCTCGCCGATGCCCTCTCCATCCGCGAGCGACTGCTCGACGCGTTCGAGCGCGCCGAACGGAGCAGCGACGCCGCCGAGGTCGCGTCGCTGCTGACCTTCGTCGTGGTCGGCGGCGGCCCGACCGGCGTGGAGATGGCGGGGGCGATCGCCGAGCTAGCGAAGACGGCCGTCGCCCGCGACTTCCGCAACATAGCGGACAGGCCGTTGCGGATCGTACTGGTGGAAGCCGGTCCCGCCATTCTTTCGGCGTTCCCGGACGAGCTGCCCGACTATGCGGCTCGCGCCCTCGACCGTCTCGGTGTCGAGCTCATGCTTGGCAACGCGGTCCGCGCCATCGATGCCGAAGGTCTGCAGGTCGGCGACATGCGCATCGATGCCGCGACGGTGATCTGGGCCGCCGGCACTCGCGCCACCGCTGCGGCGGCGTGGCTCGACGTCGATGCGGCCGGAAACGGCGCAGTGCGAGTACGGCCGGATTGCTCGATCGAGGGCAGGTCTCATGTGTTCGCCATTGGCGACGTCGCCAGCTTCACCGGTGGCGACGGGAAGCCGCTACCTGGACTTGCGCCCGTAGCCAAGCAGCAAGGTCGCTATGTCGGCGAGCTGATCTGGAGCCGGTTGCAGGGACGGACGGCATCCGCGCCGTTCCGGTATCGGAACTGGGGTTCGATGGCGGTGATCGGCCGGTCCCACGCGGTCGCCGATTTCGGCACGGTCCGCTTGCGCGGCTTCGTCGCGTGGCTTTCGTGGTCGCTGGTACACCTGATGCTGCTGGTCGACTTCCGCAGCCGACTCACCGTCTATGTCAACTGGGCCTGGTCGTGGTTCACACGCGGGCACGGGGGTAAGACTGCTGACAGGCGCGGTACAGCATCCTGTCCGACAGTCGGCGGCCGCTACAAGCCCTACCTCCGAAGGACGAAGCTGATGGCATGGATCTACCTGCTGCTAGGCGGTGCGTTCGAGGTCGGCTTCACGACCTGCATGCGTTATATCGATAGCTTCAAGAACCTGCCGTGGACGGGCGCCTTCGCGATCTGCGCACTGCTGAGCTTCGTCTTCCTCGAATCCGCGACACACACCATCCCGCTCGGCACGGCCTATGCGGTGTGGACCGGCATCGGCGCGCTCGGCACGGTCGTTATCGGCATGGTGTGGTTCGGCGAGCCGTCCACTCCCATCCGCATCCTCCTGGTGTTCGGCCTCGTCGCTTGCGTCGCCGGGCTGAAGCTCACGGCCGGACACTGAAGCGGGAAGGCTCGACACGCTCCTTGCCAACCGGCTTGGTCTTGCCCCATCCGGGGAATCGCGCCGTGACCGGCCACGGCGTGCTTGCGGAAACCTCGTCGCCGGGTCGACCCGCACTCGAGATGCAGCTCGGTTGCCCGCATGGGCCGATCGACCGATCCTGCCGGCTCACCCAGGTATCCGGCGCCCGCGGCGCGTGGCGCGGGACGGCTCCGCCGGGTCGCGCCTTCCACGCTTACGTCTGCTTGGGCGGATGAGTTGCCCGTCCAGGACGGACGCACTCGCGAACCTGACGTCGGCGGCGCCTGCCGTCAGCCGCGGCGCTGCCGTTCCGGACGGTGGCGACGACGGCGTGATCCGGCATCGTCGATCGGCATCCGGCTCGACGACAGCATGTCGATGAGGCGGCGGCTGCCGGGTCTTCCCCGCGTCCTTCGCCACCTCCTGATCGACGACGGGTCGTCGGGTCGGCCGAACACGGCCTTCAGAAGGGGTGTCCAGTGCCGGTGCAGAGCGACGGCGATGGCCTTGTCTCCGTTCGGCGTGTCGTACTGGTCCATCAGCAAGCACTGCGCCAGGCGCTTGCGCGACCTGAACTGCTCGAATTCGCTGAGGCCCGGTCGGTCCGGCTCGGATTCCATCGCCCGACCGAACGCCGGTATGTCCGGCAGGATGCCCGGATCGTCGGCGTTCGCGACCTTCTCCACCGTGGCGTCGTGACCATCCTGACCCAGTCGGATCGTCACGACGAGCCGGATGCTATCTGCCGGCGGGCTCATGCGGCCTCTCCGTCGCGATCGCCTGCGCGATCGTTCGCTACGGCACCGGACGGCCTGGCCGCATGGTCCAGCATCGGACCGGGTCTGACGCGCACCGACGACGAGAGCACGGCATGCGGTTCAAGATGCAGGTGGCCGTGCGCGACGGCCGCCAACGCCCTCGTGCGCCCACGAGATCCCGCGCCCAGCGCCTGGCGGATGTCCGCGAGACACGGTTGCCGCACGCGTGCGATGACGTCCGCGATCGCCGTGACGTCTGCCGGATCGAGTTCGTCATGCTGTGACAGGGCGACACCGATCAGTGTCGCGAACCTCGCCGACGAGCATGCGACCGCCATGGGGGTCACGACCCGGTGGAGAAAGCCGAGCTGCCTCGCCGCAGCCTTCAGGTAGCACGTCGCTCGAAAGGCGTCCGATCCGTCTTCATGCACGTTGACCAGCCACGTCCGAGAAAGGCACTCCACGACCGCGTGGACACCGACCTTGCGGACCTGCGACCCGTCATCGACGTGGATGTCGAGCGCATCGAAGCGAAAGGAGCGGACGTCCGGGCAGGAGGCGACGAACCGCTCGAGGCGATCGACGTCGCCGACGTCGGCGGCGGCGATCCCCGCCTGCGGAGCCGAGCGGCCCTTCCGAAGGACGATGAGGGCGCCGGCGCGGCGCGTATCCACGGTGTAATCAGGGCGGTCGTCAGGGCAATTGATGTCGTGCATGCTTGCTTCTCCCGAGGGCGCAGATCTTCGACTGCCGACAGCCCCCGCGCCGACAGGTGTCAGGTCCGCCTGTTCCAGGTGGACCGTCATATTCATCACTGTCAGGCCGTGTGTCGTAAGGCGGCCGGTCCAGGCCCCGGTCGTCGACTATCGCGGGCCGGTCCACATAGCGCCGTGACCCCTGCCGGTCGGCGGTCCGGTGCCTCCTCGACAGAGGGTCTTGATGCGGGCTTCGAACGCCTCTCGTCGATGTGTCATACCCTGACCTCCCGCCGACGACGCCGACCCATTAAAGTTCATCAGTTTGTGACTTTCATTTAGGTGTGACTGAGTTTGGCCACAAGGGTGAAGTCACTGGCTGATGAACTTTTATCGATCCAGAACGTGAGGATATGCTAAGGGCCGGACATGACGGGCCATGCTGTGACTAGTGAACGGAAAGAGTGGATCGACCTCTCTCACATCGGTTTCGACCGACGGCTGCACCGCCTGCTCGGCGATCCGCTGCCGATGCGGGAGCTGGCGCTCTGGCTAGCGATGTCGAAGCATCAGCGCGAGGTCGCCATGAAGCGCATGGAAGCGCTCGCGGAGTGGAAGCCGGAAGACGGATCCGGCGATGCGGCGGGGGCGGCACTGGCTGCCGGACTGAAGAAGAACCACTTCTACGAAATGGCCAAGGTTGGCGTGCGGCGCCGTCCCTGGCATCGGTGGAGGTACTCGCCGCAGCGCCACGGGCCCGCGTCAGCGATTACCATCATGCGCTCGACGCGCACGTGACGACGGCGTTCGACGAGGTGCCGGCCGATGGCCAGGTCGTCGTCAACCAGGTCGTGGAACGGCTGGCCGCCCTCGCCGCCGCCGATCTTTCGGGGGCTCCGAGCTTCGCGACCCTGCGACGCAGGGTCCTTGAGGAGCAGCGCAGACGCGACAGGCGCACCCGACCGGGCGGCCATCTCAACTTCGACTGCTGCGCCTTCGCGATGACCAATCTGGATCGGCCCGAGCGCGTCGCGTTCGCTATCATCGACCGCCGAACGCAGCTCGTGCTCGGTGCCGCACTTGGAAACGCCCGTAAAGCCGGACATGGCTACGGTCTTGCTGCGGCCGACGCGCTGCGCCGCATCAGGACGGGATCGCTGAAGGACGTCGCGTGGGCCGAGCGGCTGGAGCAGACCGAACTGGTCACCGGTCTGGACGACGGTCTTCAGAAGATCGGGGTCGAGGCGGCGTGGGCGAATCTGCCGGTGGTGCAGCCTGCCGGAAAGCCAGGGCGCTATCTGCGGAGGGCGGCGGGCGACCGCATGGGGCGGATGCTCTTTCTCTCGGCCGATCGGCTGGCAAGGTCGGCTGACGGCGATGAGCAGGAGGTGGAGGATGCCGGAGACGACGCCGCCCGCCTGCAGGTGGAGGTCGAGATCCACAACGCGGCGATACTGCCGGATCTCGAACGCGACTCCGCGCCGCGCCCGCCGGCAGGACTGATCGCCACGCTGGAGTTCTTCGCACGCGATCTGGATGTGCAACGTTCAGAGCAGGCGGAACCCGCCTGAACCGCCACGGGCCTCGCTGTGCTGAGCGATGGCGCTCTCCAGCGCGAGGGTCGCGTCCGCCGGATCCAGCGGGCGGTCGTCCTCTGTCAGCAGCAGTCGATCGGCCGGACGGCTGGTTCGGTTGAACTGAAGCTCCAGGCGACCCAACCGGCGACCGACGATGCGCGACAGGTTGGTCCGCGCGGTGCCCGGTCCGACCTGCCGCAGCCCGTCCACGCCGGCGAAGGCGTCGGCGAAGTCACGGTCGGCGGTCAGGCAGCCGGATCGCGATGCCGCCAGCGCCGCTTTCGCGAAGCCATTGATGTCCGGTCGTTCACTGGCCAGGGGCAGCGCGGCTATGATGCGGCCGTCGATTGCACATGCCGCTATAAGAAGGCTCGGCATCGAGATCGTGCCGTTCGCGAGTACCGGCAGTCTCACCCGGCACTCCGCAACCACGACGTCACCGGCGTCCGCGACGAACCCCCGTTCACGCCTGATCGCCATCAGCCGACGCCATACCGTCGACCGGTCCGGGCTCTGTAATCCCTTCTCCCTCAGCGCCGCCGTCACGGCGGAGGTCGCGACCGACGGCTTCACGTCGGGACCAAGCCGTTCGAGCGTCTCGCTCATCACGCGCTCCGAAGCGGCCGGAAGCGCCCTCCAGCCCTTCCGCGCCTTCTCGCGCTTGGGCTTCGCGCCTGCGATCGCGACCGCAGTCTGATGCGTTCTCCAGGTTCGCACCAGTTTGAGGAACTGGGTACGGCCGAGGCCGAGTCGCGCAGCGTGCGCCATCCGGTCCTCCTCCGTGGGTTTGTCGATCGTCAGGTAGCCGACGATTACGGCGACGCGCTCACGTACCTCGGCCCAGCGCATCGGGTCGACGCCCGACATGTCGAGTGACGTCATACTACTCTCCTGATCTGAATGCTTGCCGAAGTGGAATGACACGGCCGCTCGCATGGGCGGAGCAGGCGGAAGCGCGGTGTCGCGGCCGGCCCGGCTGGATGAAATCATCGGCGCGTCAGGACAGCCAATCCATGGCTGGTGATCCCAGATGACCGGCTTTTCCCGTCCGTCGTGGACGGGACGATCGCCGATTTGTCGGTGTCGGAATGCTGGTAAGGATGCTGGCCGGCTACGGCGTGCCTTCGCGACCCGGCCGTAGACCGGGCATGAAGAAGGGGGCTGATCCAGTGACCAGCCCCCTTCCTAAGTTTCGCCTGACGTTAGTTCACTGCTCGCGGTATTCGATCGAAAGTACCGACGCGCTGGCCTCGTCTGCCTTCCCCGTCGTTGCCGGCCGTTCGCCACCGGCCTTGTTCCGCTCCTCGACCATGTCGAAGAGAAGCAGGGAGAATAGATGCTGGGTCAGAGCGACCGCGCTTGCCCTGTAGGCGATGTCGCCCCATGCATTCCACCTGTCAAAACGTCCGCTCATCCATTCGAAACAGCCGTCACGGGTGCGTTCGTCGGGAAAGGTCTGTACCCAGATGGTGCGCACGATCGGCATGCGTGCCGAGAGGTCCCGATGCACTAGCGATATTGCGAATGCCCGGCCGATCCGCTCGCGTACGAAAGCGTACTTCATGTGCGCGAGGTCCTGATCGCCCCTCTGGAAGGCGGGACGGTCGATCTCCTCGACCTTGCCCTCGGCATAAAGGATCGACTCGCGCCCGGGTGAAACATGGCAAGTTCCGGGGGACGCGTTGCCAGCAGCATCTTCGCGATCGAGCAACCCTCCGCCGTTATCTTTGCCTCGCCGATCGGCGCGCGAGCGTCTCCGCTCATCAGCCCCTCGGCAGCGAGCCAGTGCATGTAGAAGAACCGGAAGCCCGAGTCTGGAAACATGTCGATCCAGACGCTTTGCGTTCTGCCGCCGCCGGTTAGACCACTTGCCGCTAGAAGGAACGCCAGCATGCGCTCTAGCTCCACGTCCCGGGCCGGTGCGGAAACGGCCTTGAAGCGCAGCCTGCCGTGGAAGAGTGCATCTCTAGCCGAGTACCACTCCCGGCCGTCTTCGTCGATCAGGATCGTGTCGAAAACGCCCGGCTTCACGCGCAGCCAGTGCCCCCACGGCAGGACGGCATCGTAGGCACGATCCGCCATTACGAAATCCCACAGGTGTCGGGATCCAGACCGCGGGCGGGCGCCGCCGGGGCCTTGGCGACCGGAACATCGAGACCATCTCCGATCGCATGCAGCTGAGCTGCAAGATCGACGACGTGCCCAAGCACGTAGGTCTCGTTCCGGTAGACGCTCTTCAGTCCGACACGCGACCCTCGGACCGACGGCGACGCGTCAAGCCGACTGGGCTGCAGGTCGCCGGGTTTGTTGCAGCTGAAGCCGAACCACCATGCGTGGTCATGCTGCCGATCGATGTCGGCTGCCGCAGCTGCTCGCGCGCTGTTCCGCTTCTTCGTCGCATTTTGGTCGCGTACGTGGCAGACCGAGATCGGTTCTGGCTCCCACTCCTCGCAGGGTGCGCCGTGATCGACGCCTCCATGCGGATGGATACCGAGCGCTTCGAGGGCGCTGCCTTCGAAGCCGAACAGGGGATGCTGCGGCGGGACACCGACATAGCCGCACAGATATCCTCCCCGCTTGGAACGGCGGATGATGCAGTCCATGCCGGTTGCCGGATCCTTCCAGGCGACCTTGTCGGCCTCCATCTTCCAGGGGCCCTCGCCTTCCGGGTGCCGGTCCTCCACCCGGAACGCCGCATCGGCGATCACCTCGCCGATGCAGTAGGTGCTTTCGACGACCGCCTGGACGACGTCCCGGCTCTTCGTATTTCCTCGCGCCATGCCTTGTGACCTCCTTATCGTTGCATCGCCCATCTCGGAGCGGGCGCTGGATGCTGCCAGCGATACCGCGGAGCAGCGACCGACATTGGCGGAGCAGCGGTGACGGTGGGGGCTCGCGTCACGTGGCCCGTCCCCACGGTCGGGAGGCATCGGCGCGATGAGCGCGATCCGATGCCGTACGAACATCGGCGACCCGCCACGCGCAGCAGCGGCTCGGGATCATGTCGGTGCTGGCGGGCAGCGAATCTGCCACGGGGCGCGCGAGGTGGCCGACGAGATCGTGGCGCCGCCAGTCGACGTGAACGGGGGGCGCTCAACGTCCAGCGGATCGGGTACCAGCAGGCGACAGCAGCGGATGCCGAGCTGACGCATGCCGCGATGCCTGCGCGACTTGCGATGATCGCTATCGACCGAGCCGACGACGGATCCTGCCGACTAGCCCGTATCGTCGCCGACTTCACCGGCTTCACCACGTAAGAAGCGTTGCCGGATCCAAGCGCGCGCCGTAGACGCGATCGCCACGGGGGAGAATACTGGTGGACTGCGGCAGCGTAGGAGAAGACGTTCCTGTCACGGCCAAGCCGGTCGTCGATGGTTACGCGATACTTGACGGCTCGCCCGCGACCGGACGCACGGCGCGGGTCTACAAAGCCGTATCCCTGACTGACGGCGCCATGGTGGCGATCAAGGTCCTGACCGCATCTGTCGAGCAGAGCGAGTTTCTCGAGGAAGCGTTCAGGCGAGAGACCCAGTCGCTGACCGAGCTTCGTCACCCCAGCATCGTAGCAATGCGTGGATCGGGCGTCACATCGACGGGGGATCGATACCTCGTACTGGACTGGATGGAGTCCGATCTTGTCCGGTGGAAGACGGCTCAGCGCGGTTTCGAGTGGGGCGAGTTCTGGCAGACCATCGGACGTCCGCTCGTATCCGCCGTGGCGCATGCCCATTCGAGGAACATCGGTCATCGCGACCTCGCCCCGCGAAACATACTGTTCTCGCCCGATGGACGCCTGGTCGTAGCCGACTTCGGTATCGCGAAGATCAGACGCTTCATGCGTACCGACATGACGCTTCGCCAGTTCGTCAGCCCGCCTTTCAGCCCGCCTGAGGCGGATGACGGAGCGGCCACGCTCGGTCGTGACGTCTACTCGCTGGCAGCGATCTTCTGCTGGTGTGCCTCGCCATCCAGCCTCGAGACGTACGGATCGGTCGAAGCCTTCGCCGACGGTTCCGACGCGTTCCCGCCCGCCGTGCGGGCAGTGCTGCTTCAGGCGCTGTCCCGCGACCCCGACGAGCGCCCGCGGCTCGCAGAGGAGCTCCTAGACCGTCTGGAAGCAGGCACGGCGTCGACCGCTGCGCGAGCGGGCGGACTGTCGTGCCTGCTCGCGATCGGCCACGTGCAGATGAGCCGTATCTGCCGAGACTTCGAACTAAGCGACCGGGCGGCCACGGAGTCGGCAATACTGGACGATCTCGGCAGCGTCTGCGCCATCGAGCCGAAGCTGGGTCCTGACGGAGAGCAGGGTACCGCGTTCGGCGATCTGGTGCTCTACGGCCTGACCCGGACCTATCATGTGCGCCCCGACGACACGCATCGGGACCGCCTGACCATATTGTCGGTGATCCAGCGGCCGTCGGGATGGCTGGAGGCACGGCGCGAGAACTCGGTCACTCCAAGGGTCGACTTCCGATTCCTGCCGCGAGGCCGGGAGCCGGACCAGAGGTCGCTTCTGCAGATACAGCAGATCATCGACGACTTCGTACATGAGCGCGCGGAGGACGAAGCCAACGCCGAGAACCGACTGCTCGATACCTGGTCGCGGATCCTGCAGGCCAGGCAGGAGCTCGAACTCGGGCGAGAGCGGCCGATCCGCTACCATTCGCATGCGGTGGAAGGCCGCCGGGTCGTGTTCCGTACCGTCGGCACCATCCCCGACGGGGCGGTGCTGGAGAAGCGGCAGGTCAAGCTCCACGATGGCACGTTCCTGACGGGACACATCGAAGACATCGATGGTCAGGAGGCCACCTTCCTGGTCGCGACCGGCGACGTCGGGCAGCTTCGCGGCGCAGGAGAGATATCGGTAAACGTCTATGCGGCCAGCGAGGCGCTCCGCAAGCAGCAGCGCGCCCTGGACGCCTTCCGGCAGCGCGAGGTCGCGAGAGCTCACATGGCCGACGTCTTCTGGACCCGGGGCTTGCGGTACCGAGCACGCCGGCGGAGCCCGTACGGTGGTTCCAGCAGGAACTGGATGCGGACAAGCAGGAGGCGGTGGCGGCCGCACTCGGCTCGCCGGACGTCCTGATCACGCGCGGGCCGCCTGGAACCGGCAAGACGACCTTCATCGCAGAACTCATCATGCAGGAGCTCGCCCGCAATCCCGCGGCGCGCATCCTCCTTGCTTCCCAGACGCACGTCGCGATCGACAACGCGGTGGAGCGGGTCGCGGAACTTCGGATGCAGGCCGGCCTCGACTTCGAGATCGTGCGGATCGGCACGAACGACGAGCGCATCTCGGAAGACGTCGAGCCGCAGCGTCTCCACCGCAGGCTGCAGGCGTGGACGGATCAGGTATCGGCACGGGTCTCGGCCTATGCGGAGGCGAAGGCGGCCGAGCGGAACGTGGATCGGACGACCGTACTGGTAGGCATGGCCCTGGAGCAGCTAGTCATCTGCGATGATGATGCGCTGCGGACCTCGGATCTCATCGGGATCCAGCAGGATGAGCTGGAAAGGCTGCCCAGGCGACGACAGGAGGGCAACCCCGGTCTCGACCTGGACGTCGCTGGCAACGTCGCCGCGAGGCGGCTGGAGCTGGCGCAGCTGCGCGAGCGGAAGCGCGCGGCCGAGGCTGAGAGCAACAGGCTTCGCGATCAGCTCGGTGCTCTCGGCCGGCCTGATATGGCATCGCTGAGAGGAAGCGAGCTGCGCACTGCGGTCGAACGGTTCATGGATCAGTCCGACGCTGCGCACCAGCTGCGCCCGCTGATCGATCTGGGCGCGGACTGGATGGCCCGCTTCGGCAGGCAGGATCATTTCGAGGGCCCCTTTCTGTCGACCGTCCAGGTGGTCGCGGGCACGTGTCTGGGCGTGCTCGGCTCGAAGTCTTCGGTCGACCTGCGCTTCGACCTGTGCATCGTCGACGAGGCCTCGAAGGCCACGGCGACTGAGATGCTGGTGCCGCTCGCGCGCGCCTCTCGGTGGGTCCTGGTCGGCGACTCGAAGCAGCTTCCGCCCTTTCAGGACGGTGCGATGCGCAAGGAGGCCTTTCTGAAGGATCACGATCTTCGCCGCGAGGACGTCGAGGAATCGCTGTTCGGCTACCTGGAGCGGATGCTGCCGGCAGCCAACGTGATCTCGTTGACGTCGCAGCGCAGGATGGTCCAGCCGATCAACGATCTCATCCAGGCATGCTTCTATCCAGACCATGAGCTCGTCTGCCGGCGGGACAAGCCCAGGCACAGGTTCTCGCCTGCGCTGAAGCATGCTGTCACCTGGATCGACACTACCCGCTCCCCTCGAAGAGGGGAGACGATACCTGAAAGCCGTGCGGGCTGCTTCAACAAGTACGAGTGCGAGCTCGTCAACACTCTGCTGCGACGCCTCAACAAGCAGTTCGCGAAGCGAGATCCTGAGCGCCTCCAGGGGAGGATCACCGCGGCGGTGATCACGGGGTATTCGGAACAGGTAAAGATGCTGGAACGTACTCTGCGTCCGCGTTCCCCGAACTGGACGCACATCGACATCATGCTGAATACCGTCGACGCGTTTCAGGGACGCCAGGCCGACATGGTCGTCTACTCGGTATCGCGCTCGAACGTATTCAACTACCTGGGCTTCCTCGATCAGCCGCCCCGTCTCAACGTCGCCCTTTCGCGCGGCAAGGACGCGCTGGTGATCGTCGGGGATCGTGACTTCTGCCGCTCGGTGACCGGGGAGAACCCTTTTCAGGACGTGCTGCGCTGGATCGGCAAGGCTGACGGTTGCAACGTGGAGCACGCGGAATGAGACCGGACGAAGTCGCCCGCTACCATGCCGATCGACCAGGTTACGAGCTGCTGGACTACGCCGAGGTGGCGTTGCCCGTCTACAAGGTCGCGCTGCGGGTCATGTTGCTGCAGCATACCCCGCTGACGCCCATGTTCGAATTCGTGCTCAAGACCATTCGGATCGGCATCGATACGCTCGACGAGATAGCGGCGTGCCTTGGCATTCCGCCGGAAATGGTGAAGTCCACGCTGGAGGGGCTCCATACCTCCGAGGAGATCGAGATCGTCGGAGGTACCGACGGACCCGAGCGGTTCAGGCTGACCCGTAAGGGCGAGAAGACGACGAGCTCGCTCGAACGCGTCCGCCCGGAGCAGCAGACGATCCGGCTGTTCTTCGACGGGCTGACGCGAGAGCCGATCGATGCGTCGGCGGCGGTACTGCTGTCCGGTCGCGAGGCGCACGATCTCGGCATGACCGAGATTCCCGCGCTGCCCAATGCGAAGATCGAGGTCTCCGACATCGATCTGGCGGCCGCGGGACGGATCCTGTCGAGGGAGCGGACCGGCGAGGGCAAGCGAGACCTTCTGGCCATCAAGGAGATCGAGCGCCGTCAGCGGCTGCATACGCCCGCGATCGCAATGGTATTTCAGGAAGTGGGCGGCGGAGACGTGGAGCTTCTCTTCGCGACCGAGACGACGATGCTCGACGAGCACAATCGTCGGTTCGCGCTTGCCGAAGGACCAAGGAAGACCCGGCTTCTCGCCGAGTTCTCCAAGCCGGCGGTGTCGGCTCAGGATTCATTTTCGCGTAAGCTCCAGACGCTGGACCGGGCCATAGCTGCGCCGGCACCGTCCGGTCGTAAGCGGACGCTGCGTGCTAAGGCTCCCGCCGCGGAAGGGACAATTTCCGCGGTCACCGTGCACGAGCATCCGCTACTTCTCTGGGACGCGATCGCGACCGCTAGCGACCGGGTCCTCATCATCTGTCCCTGGATCACGGATCAGGTCGTGGACAAGCCTGCGCTCGCATCGATAGAGAAGATGCTGAAACGTGGTGTGCGCCTCTTCGTCGGCTACGGTCTCGACGACAATGACCGGAAAAAACGGAAGAAGGTGCCCGAGGCGCTTCAGCGGCTCGCGTCGGAATACGAGGGCTTCCAGCTGCACGACTTTGGCGACACGCACGAGAAGGTCCTGATCAAGGACGACGCATTCGTCGTCGAAGGGAGCTTCAACTGGCTTTCTTTCCGGGGCGATCCGGACCGCAAGCTGCGTCACGAGCGCAGCCTGAAGGTGACAGACCCTGCGTTCGTGGAGAAGGAGTTCGCGCTATTCGAAGCCCGGTTCCGCGCCAAGGGACGTCGCGGCGGCAAGAGCGTCGAGGGCGATGCGGAATGACGGGGATGACAGGGTGACCCCATCGACGTCTGCGACTAGGGCAGCACAGTCCCAGAGCGGGGCTTCGTCGATGGAGTACGAGCGAGATGGTTTAGCGAGGAGTTCTTGTCAATTGATTATGCGGTCTTTCGAGAGTGGGCGCTTCCATGCAGGCTGAAGCCCAGCTGCAGTTCTACCGCACGCGGTTCGGACGGATTCCCACCAGGCTGCAGCTCGACCAGTTCAGAACGGATCTGGCCAGGTTGAACCTGGACGTGATGGCGGCCGCGCTCAGGCAGACCGAACGGATCGCGCAGGACCGGAAACGGCCACCCCAGGACGTGCGCCTGGCCGTATTGGGCCAGTACGATCGGCTGGTCGCTTCAATAGGACAGCTGTTCCCGGTCTTCTTCGCGTTCGAAAGCGCGTTCCGGTCCTATGCCGCAGCCCGCCTCTCGCTGATCTACGGCAGCGAGGACTGGTGGCATGGCGTCCGCGACGCGGTCGCCAGTGGCGCCCCTGTCTCGACGATCACCGATCTGAATGGCCGCAGCGCGATCCCGGAGGTCGTCATGGTGGTCAGCCGCATCTTGAGCGCGTCTCCGCAGCGCGATCGACTGGCCACGACGTACGATCTGATCGAGGAAGCCACGGTCGGACAGGTGGAGAGGCTGATCGAGCGGCACTGGACGGACATGGCGACGCCGTTCAGCGATACCGCGGCGCTCGGTGTCCCCACCTCCGCCGTCTTCGTCGCCCTGTTCTCGCGCGTTCGAAGGGCACGGAACGATGCCTATCACCATCGGCTGGTGCCTAACGCCCACGCGGCCGTTTCCGCGGCGGAGCAGCTGCTCGACCTGCTGGACATACACCTCGGTACTCGCGTCGCCCCGATCATGACCGCTCAACCTCCTCAGCTGTCCTTCGCCGTTTTCAAGGAAGCAAGGCACGCCTGAGACTAGGCTTGAACGAAGGATGCGCCACGGCGCGGAGGTTCGGTCGACAGGTCCACTGCATTCGACCGAGGAAGGTCTGCAACTTCCCGAACTGCCTATATCGACATGCCCGGCGATTCACCTAACACCGGCCAGCTGCAGGTCCATAGTTTCGCTCACCCGGCTCCTCGCAATACGGTCAGCTGGGATCGTTCACCCGCGACGCGACAAACATGGAGTAGCACGCACGCTTCATCGTCTCCGATCTTCGTATAGCAAATCTACGCGAACCGCATCGTGCCGTAGCCATGTCGGTCGAGCAGCGTCATGGCACACAGGAAAGCCAGCAACGTGTCCGTTACATGCCGGCTAGAAAAGCCGCTGCGCAGCATCGCCAGAGGGCACCTGCCATTACGCGCGGCGAAGACCCATGTGCGGATTGCGGAGAGTGTGAACACGTCCATCATCGGGTATGTCTGCCGCCCGACGGTCGAGATGATGGTAGAGCGTTGCCATCGCCCCTCAGACCATCGAGGCAGGCGTGAACGGGCAACCATCCGCGTCGTCAGATGTCATCTTCGGGATGCGGTGCACGATGTCGCCGCATAGCTGGCGAGCGCTCAACACGGCCCAGGCGAGTGCACCGGGCAGGCCATGGGGGATGTCCGGCGTAGCGGTGCCGGGTAGCGTCGGCATGCGGCTGCCAAGAAGGCGGATGACAGCGCGCTCATCCCCGCTCAGGCAACGCGAGCAGCAGCATTCGGCGACGAGGCGCCGGCCGAGCACGGCTTCGGTGAGCTGGAAGACGCTCGCCAGCGCGATGATCCCGGCGGGCGGCAGTCGCAGACTTTGACCCAGTGTAACGAGGCGGGACAGGCCGGTGCCGTCACTGTCGTGATCGCGCATCCCGCAATAGTGTCGCAGCAGCCGGACGACGACGCGTTCGCCATCGGTGACAGATGCAGTAATGCGTTCCATTAAGACCATGGCCGTTCTCCTCGGAAGAGGTTCTTCTCCGCGTCGCGTTGCAATCCCAGATCAGCTTGGCGGGCATCAGCAGTTTGAACTGGTCGCGCGATCTGGCCCAAAGCCGGAAATGCAGCCTTGGGAAGGCGCTTGTCGGGGTTCCACAGGTCGGATCGGCGCAACGCCTTTTGAGCAGTGGAAATAGGCCTCGCGCGTCTCGATCACGACTACCGATCGCGGCAGCTTTCCGTCATGGCGGAAGCACTTCATGATTTCGGGGTCAGCTGTGATCGAGGCTACGCCGTTCACCCTCAGCATGTCCTCACCTCCGGCAGGAAGAACAGCAGCCCAACTGTGGGCTGATGGACGATGTTCATCCGCGTATCGAGACGATTGTTGCCCGGACGGTCCGGGAAGGCGAGATGCCGGTCGTCGAGAGCATGGACTAAACCAGGCTCACCTCCTGGGGGCGATACGTCGGCGAGGCCGTTGGGCTGCGAGGAGCCGATGCAGAAGAAGGGCGACAGCTCGATATAACGCCGACCGTGTAGGTCGAGGTGTGGGAAAGTCTCGTCACGAACGGCGTTAGCCGGTTCCGCGTAGACGCCGCGTAGATCGTTCTCATCGGTGAGATGGCTATCGAGATCGTTCATCGTTGCATCCCTCGTCTCGCGGCGGTCAGGTTGAGCCAGAGGAAGCTCGCGGCGGCACCAGCCATTGCCAGTCCGGCCCAAAGCACCGGTCCGAACACCCATCCTCGTGCAGCGATCGCGCCGACCAATGCGGTCGCCAGCAGCGCCCAGCCGACGAGACGCCAGCGAAGCGCGTCGAGGGCGGGCAGACGTCGGCCGAAGCGGGGCTCGTGGTGACGATCGCTGGCAAGGCCGAACAATAGGAAGGCGGCGAGTGCCGGCAGGGCGGCGAGGACAGTCATTCCGCCGCAACCGCTTCGGCTAAGAGGGCCTTGTTGGTCGGCGTGCGAATCGCGCGGGGCTTGAGGACGCGGGGCCGGTGACGCGCGACGCGGCGCGCGGTCCAGGCCAAGCCAATCGCCAGCACCAGCAACACCGCATCGACTGTGGCCATCGGCCAGTCCGATACTGCGATCCACTGGCCCAAGCCTGGCCGTAGAACCAGCAGGTCACATGCGATCACCGTCATCAGCCCGATGGCGGTCGCGCCGAGCAGCGCCGCCCAGCTCTGTTTCGGTCGCAGGACCAGCGCTGCCAACGCGGCGCTGCCCCAGGCAGCGAACAGCATCGTGATCTCCCGCTCCGCCCGGTCTGGGGTTGCGAGCGGCAGCAGCCGGTTGGCGAGGAAGAACGCCGCACACCCGAGCGGGAAGCCGGCGACGACCGCGATGTTTAGTCGCTCGACGATGCGGAATCCCAATGGCGGATGGAGCGGATCAGGCAGCTTCTCGCGCCGCTTCACCGTCCACAGCACCAGGCCGCTGGCTACCATCACCGTACCGCCAAGTCCGCAAAAGAAATACAGCCACCGCAGCGTCAGGTCACCAAAACGTCCGGCGTGCAGGCCGATCATCGCGCCGTATGTGGTGACCGCGCCGTTCGGTGGGGGTGATCGCCAGAGCAGGCGGCCGGTAACGCCATCATAGGCGACGCGCGTGCCGTAAGTGGACAGGCTCGCCCGACTGGCACCAGTCATAGTAATACGCGCCGCGGCGTCGCCGGGTTCGGCGACCTCAATGAAGCCGATCGGCCCGCCCAACTGTCGCTCGCCGTTACGGACGAGCGCCTCCAGGTCCACCAGCGGCGCAGGATGACCGACGCGGACGACCTCACCGGCGGTGGGGAACAGCGTGGTGAACAGCTTCGTGCTGTCAGCATAATTGGCGACGGTCGCCCAGGGCATCAGCATCGTCGCCAGCGTGACAAGGCCGGTATAGGTGATCATCAGGTGGAACGGCAGGCCGAGAACGGCGCTGGCGTTGTGCCCGTCGAGCCACGACCGTTGACCCTTGTCCCGGCGCAGAGTGAAGAAATCCTTGAAGATCTTCTTGTGCGTCACGATCCCGGTCAGGATCGCGACCAGCATCATCATCGCCGCCACCCCGACCAGCCAGCGTGCCCAGATCACCGGCATGTAGTGCAGGTCGAAATGAAACCTGTAGAAGAAGTCGCCGCCCCGCGTCTCGCGCGCGACAGGCACACCCGTGGCGTCGACCAGCGCGGAGGTGTCCCGTCGGCGTCCGCGGTGCCGCCCCTTGGGTGCATCGGGGTTGGGTTGAGGCACCCAGAACACGTACGTTCCCGGTCCTTCAACGGTAGGCACCGTGATGAACCACGTCTTCGCGTCAGGCGCTTTACGTGCGAGGAAGCGTTGGGCGGCTTTCATCGCCAGGACAGGCCGCTCCACGCGTGGCGCTTCCGGTCGCATCCAGCGGTTCAACGGTTCACGCCAATAGGCTGCCGTACCCGCAACGAAAATGATGAAGAGCACCCACCCGAGCAGCAGGCCGGACCAAGTGTGGAGCGTCGATTGCGATTGGCGAAAGCCCCTTTTCACAATCGACCCCCATTTGAGATCGATATCCAAGTAATGCCAGCCGCGATGAAGCCAGCGAGCGAAAGCGTCCAGACGGCGCGCCATCCCGAGATGGCGGCGTAGGCCCACATGACCGCACCGGCACACATGGCCAATGCGATCAACGTCGCCGTGATCGTGGCTGCCGTGATGGGCAAGGGCAGCAACCTTGCAAGCACCATCGCCCACAAGCTGGCAACGGCATAGCCGAGCGGCATGGCGGCAACGATACGAAGTGTCGCATCTACTCGCCGCCACCACGCTACCGCCAGCCGCTTATCGGCCTTCGTTTGCACCGTCATCACGTCGTTCTCCGCCTTCAGAAGGTTACGCGGATCGTGCCCACCACCCGACGCGGCTCGCCATAGAAGCCCCCAGGGCCGCCGAAGGCGAAGCGGACGTTCCGGTAATAGGTCCGGTCGAGCAGGTTGGTGGCGTTGACGCTGAGGATCGCTCGTTCGGTGAGCTTCAGTCGCGCCAGTGCATCGACGGTAGCATAGCTACCCTGGCTCACTGTCCCGGGTACGAGCACCGGTGAGCCGTTGGCGTTGAAGCGACCCGAAGGTACGTTGCCGCGGTCCAAGATGCGTCACTGTGCGGTGATGCCACCACCGATCGTCAGTCGGTCGCCGAACAACCGATAGGTTGTGTAGACGCGACCGACATGCAGTGGGAAGAATGGGTTCACCCGGGCGCCGAGCCGGTCTTCTGTTCGTGCGTAGGTGTAGCTGCCGTTGACGCTCCAGCCGGGAAGCGGTTCGCCTGCAAGCTCCACCTCGCCGCCCCACGTCTTCACGCCGGATACCGAGATGGACGGCGTGAGATTGCCCGGCAGCGACATCGGTATGCCGTTCGGGTCCGTGAGCGTGAGATTGTCCTGCTTGATGTGAAAGCCAGCTGCTGACACGGTGAAGCCATCGCCGAACGGGGTTGCCTTCACGCCCGCTTCGTAGTTGGCACCGGTGGTAGGCGGCAGGATGTCGTTGTTCACGTCCCGCGCTGACACCGGGCTGAAAACACTTGCATAGCTTGCGTATAGCGAAAGGGCGGGAACGACATCGACTACGATGCCGCCGTAAGGCGCCCAGCGCTTTTCACGCTGAACGTCGGTCGGTCTCGTCGGCTGCAGGACGCCCGCATCGTTGAAGTCGTCGCGGTCGGCGCGGTAATCGGTGTAACGCGCCCCGGCGATGATCTTGAGCCAATCGGTCGGGTTCAACCGAACCACGCCATAGGCACCAAGCTGGCGAAGATCCTGGGAAAACAGCAGGGCATCGGTACGGATGATCGAGGGGGATGCGAAGGTCGGCAGCAGGGATCGATGTCGTAATTACCGGCCGTGGGAAAGCCTGGCGGGAGCGCTCTCGGGTCAGGGTTGAAACCTGTCCGTCCCGCTGAAAAGTCGCGCTCGAAATAGTTGACGCCGCCGACAATCTCGTGCTCGCGGCCGAACAGCCTGACCTTGCCGGCGACATACCCGTCGAGTGCGTCTTCGTTCTGATCGACTTCGCCATAGAAGCTGAACGGCGCACCCAGTCCGGTGCCGTCGCGGCGCGGAAAGCCGCCCGGGATGTTGAAGAGACGGCTGTCGTTGTCGCTGCGGCGCCCATTGTAGCTGACGCGGACAAGCCAGTTTTTGCCGATGTCCTGCTCCGCTGCCGCGAAGACGGTGGTCACCTCGCGAAGCCAGCGGTTGTAGGCGGCAGCCCCCGTAAACGAGCGTGGGAAGTCGGTTCTCGTGCCGTCGTTGTAGAGAAGGGGGATGGTGCCCCAGCCAGCACCCTGCTGGTCGGTTCGCAGGTAGTCCGCGCCGACACGCAGGCGGGTGTGCGGGGTCACGTCCCATTCCAGTGTACCGTAGATCACGGGAATCTTGTCGTGCTGAAGGTCGATGTAGGACCCGCGATCGGTATAGGCGGCGACCACGCGTGCTCGGACCGAGCCGTCCCTGGTCACGGGACCTCCGACGTCGGCCTCGAACCTGTATCCCGAGAAACTGCCGCCCTGCATGTAGTAGTAGCCGCGGAACTCGGACGGCGCACGCTTGCGGATGAGGTTGACGGTGGCGGAAGGATCGCCGACGCCGGCGACGAGGCCGGCTGCGCCACGGATCACCTCTACCCGGTCATACAATGCGAGGTCGCCGACTGCCGAATTCTCATAGCCGCTGACCTGGTAGATGGTCGGCACGCCGTCGAACTGGAAGTTGCGTACCGCGAAACCGCGGATGTTATAGTTGGTACGCGCCGCGTCGGTGGAGGTGATCGTCACGCCTGGCGTTTGCGCCAGTACCTCGGTTATGGAGGTGAGGTTGAAATCCTCGATACGCTGACGATCGACGACCTCACCGATTGCGGTGTTTCCTTTATCGTCAGCGGCAGCTTGGTCGATGTGGTGGGTCGCTTATCCTTCTCACCGGTACGACGATGCCCAGTCGATCAGTCCCTCAATCGAACGGCATGGCTGAGGCGTTCGTCCGCACCCTGAACCGCGATTATGTCCGTGTGAACCCCAGGCCGAATGCGCAGAGTGTCATCGACCAACTGCCTGGCTGGTTCGCACACTATAACGAGGTGCATCCGCACCGCGCTTTGCGCTATCAAGGCTGACGAAGGGAGCGTCATCTTGGATCGACATGGATTGAGCGACGAGCAGTGGGAACGGGTCCGCCCGGCACTGCCCGGTAAGGTCGGTGATCGCGGCCGTTCGGCTGCGGACAATCGCAAGTTCCTGGACGCTGTCCTGTGGATCGCCGGAACGGGAGCACCTTGGCGAGATCTGCCGCAGAGCTTTGGTAACTGGAACTCCAATTTTCGTCGCTTTCGTCGCTGGGCGACAAAAGGGGTCTTCGATCTTCTATTCGAGCGATTATCCGGCGATCGTGACTTCGAATATGCCATGATCGACGGTACTATTGTTCGGGTCCACCAGCAGGGCACCGGCGCAAGGGGGGGGACTCAACGTCAGGCGATCGGACGGTCACGCGGCGGTCTGACCACCAAGATCGTGGCGCTGGTGGACGCGCTGGGAAACCTGGCGCGTTTCGTTCTGCTGCCCGGTCAAAGCCACGACCTCGTCGGAGTGAGCCCGCTGATTAAAGACGTCGAATTCGGTATGTTGCTCGGCGACAAGGCCTTCGACGCTGACTGGTTGCGTGCGGAACTCAACGATAGAGGTGCGGTAGCGGTGATCCCTCCAAAATCGAACCGGAAGCAGAACATCGACTGTGACTTCCATGCTTATCGCTGGCGGCATCTCGTGGAAAACTTCTTCTGCAGCCTCAAAACATTTCGCCGGATCGCCACCCGATACGAGAAAACCGATGAGAGCTACCGAGCCATGATCAACCTCGCCGCCCTGAAAATCGCTATGCGCTAAATGTCCACACGCCTTAGTAAAGCGTCACGTCAGCGATCATCAGGCGCTCTACCGCCGCGCCTCACTCGAACTCAACGGCACGATCGGGGACGGGGATACACCGCGTGCCGAACGCCTGTTCCAGCTCGGCCGCTATCTCCTCATCGCCAGTTCCCGTGCCGATACGATGCCCGCCAATCTCCAGGGTGTATGGAATGCCGCGGTGCGCCCGCCCTGGAGCTCGAACTACACCACCAACATCAATCTGCAGATGAACTATTGGCTCGCCGAGAGCTGCAATCTCGCAGACTGCCATCTTCCGCTGATCGATCATATCGAACGACTCGCGGTCACCGCGCCCGCACCGCGCGGCAATTCTACGGAATGCCGGGCTGGTGTGTGCATCATAACAGCGATGTGTGGGCAATGAGCAACCCCGTCGGCGCGGGCGTCGGCGATCCCAATTGGGCAAACTGGCCGATGGCGGGCCCATGGCTGGTACAGCACGTCTGGGATCATTACCGCTTCAGCGGCGATCGCGACTTCCTCAAGACGCGCGGCTTTGCATTGATGCGAGGCTGCGCCAAATTCTGTGCAGCCTGGTTGGTTCGCGATCCACGAAGCGGCCATCTCACGACTGCCCCGTCGATCTCGCCTGAGAACCTGTTTCTGATCGCGACCGGCAAGTCCGCCGCGATATCGGCAGGCTGTACGATGGACCTCGCGCTGATCCGCGAACTGTTCAAGAATTGCATCGCGGCCATGGCGGTCATTGGCGATGTCGACGGGCTCACGGCGCGGCTCGCCGGGTTGCTGAAGCAACTCGAGCCCTATCGCACCGGCCAATATGGCCAACTTCAGGAATGGGCGACCGACTTCGCCGAGCAGGACCCGGGCCACCGACACATCTCGCATCTCTATCCGCTCTATCCCGGCGATGCGATCGACCCCGTCCGGACGCCCGCGCTCGCCCGGGCTGCACGCGCGTCGATCGCGCGCCGCGAGGCGCATGGCGGTGCCAGCACGGGCTGGAGCCGTGCCTGGGCGACCGCGGTCTGGGCCCGGCTGGGTGACGGCGCGCAGGCCGGGCGATCGCTTTCCGCGTTCATCGCCAACAGCGTCGCAGCGAACCTGCTCGACACGCATCCGGCAAAGCCACGGCCCGTATTCCAGATCGATGGCAATCTGGGCATCACTGCGGCGATCGCGGAGATGCTGCTACAGAGCCGCGAAACCGAGATCGCGCTGCTGCCTGCGGTCCCCCCGCAATGGACCAGCGGTCGCGTCGTCGGGCTCCGCGCGCGGGGCGGTCACGAGGTTGCGATCGCGTGGAGCGATGGCCATGTCGACGCGACGGTAATTGCCGGCGACACGCGCCTTTCGGTCCGATTGCCGTCAGGGTTCGAACCGCTCAAGGTTGTTCAGCGGGGGGCGATCGTCCGGTTCGAGCAGGATGCACAGTCTATCACGTTCGAGACTGTGAAGGGCCGACGCTACGACGTTGCGTCACGCAGAACCGCTCCGGGCGCCGCCAGCAGCACGCCACGCGAGAGCGATGCCACATGACCCGAAACGTTCCAGGAGTCCCCATGTCGATCATCACCCGCCGCGCTATGCTTGCCTCGGGGCTCGCCTCCGGCCTGGCATCGACAGCGTCCTCGAGCGGCTGGGCGCGCAAGCCATCGCCCGGAACTTCACCCGCGTCCTGGGGAGCAACCCCCTCCCCGCGCCAGCTCGCCTGGCACGCGCGCGAGCAATATGCCTTTGTCCATTTTTCGATCAACACCTTCACCGATCGCGAATGGGGCTATGGCGACGAAGACCCCAAATTGTTCGCACCAACCGACTTCTCGGCGGATCAGATCGTCGGAGCGGCCAAGGCCGGCGGTCTGCGCGGGATCGTCCTGACCGCCAAGCATCATGACGGATTCTGTCTGTGGCCGACGATGCTGACCGAGCATTGCGTCAGGAACAGCCCGTTTCGTGATGGCAAGGGCGATGTGGTCCGCGAATTCGAGCAAGCGGCCAGGCGCGCCGGCCTAGACTTCGGCCTTTATCTGTCACCCTGGGACCGCAATCACGCCGAATATGGCCGCCCTGGCTATCTCGACTATTACCGCAAACAGATTGTCGAACTTTGTACACGCTACGGCCAGCTGTTTGAATTCTGGTTCGACGGCGCCAACGGCGGCGACGGCTATTATGGCGGCGCCCGCGAGACACGGAAGATCGACTCCGAGACCTATTATAACTGGCCGTCGATCTTCGCCTTGGTGCATCAGCATCAGCCCATGGCCTGCACCTTCGAACCGCTGGGGTCCGACGTGCGGTGGGTCGGCAACGAGGATGGTGTCGCCGGCGATCCGTGCTGGCCGACTATGGCCAACCGTAAGCCGAGCCAAGCGGACGGCAACGCCGGTCTTCGCAACGGCCCCTTATGGTGGCCCGCCGAAACCAACACCTCGATCCGCCCGGGCTGGTTCTACCACGCCGACGAGGACGCTAAGGTCAAGGATCCCAAGCGGATGCTGCAATTGTTCGACGAATCGATCGCACGCGGCACCAATCTGATCCTGAATCTGCCACCCGACCGGCGCGGCCGTCTCGCCGATCCCGACGTCGCCATTCTGCAGTCATTCGGTACCGCGCAGCGTGTGACGTTCGCCGACAATCGTGCGACTGGCGCGATCGCGTCGGCCGATCACATTCGCGGGCCGGGCTTTGCGGCCGCCAATGTGCTCGATCAGAATCCTGAAAGCTATTGGTCGACCCCCGACGCCGTGCATACGCCGAGCCTTGTCCTCGACCTTCCGCCCGGCCGCAGCTTTGATCTCGTCCGGATCTGGGAGTTCCTGCCGCTGGGTGTCCGCGTCGACCGGTTTGCGATCGACATCGATCGCGGCAAGGGATGGTCGGAGATCGCATCGGGCACGTGCATCGCTGCACAGCGTGTCGTCCGCCTGCCCGCGCCCGTCGTCGCACGACGACTGCGCCTGCGGATCGTCGAGGCACAGGCGTGCCCGGCGATCATCGAAGTCGCGCTGTTCCGCCAGATCGCCCCGATCGCAGTCGCGCTGCCCGCCGCGCGTAGCCGCGATGTGCTGCAGCCCTCCGAGATATCGATCGTCTCGGCATCGGGACAGACTGCCGGCGCCGTGCTCGACAATGATTCGAACACAGTCTGGCAGGTTCCCGTTGCGTCGACTGCGGATCGGCCGACCGTCACATTCAAATTGACCACGCCTCAGCACTTGGCTGGCTTCATCCTGACGCCCTCGCGCGCGGTGATGACGGATACCGCGCCACCGAAGCGATTCTTTGTCGAGACAAGCCTCGACGGGAGGACATGGGTCAAGGCGGCTGCCGACGAGTTCTCGAACATCGCTAACGCGCTCTCGCCGCAGCGCATCGTGTTCGACACGCAGGTTGACGCCGTCTACGTCCGCATGACCTTCATCGGTCTTGCATCCCCCAGGACGCATATGGCCATCGCCGGCATCGACCTGTTTCGATAGAGGGTTGGCAGGCGCGATACGTATCCCGCCTACCGCCGACGGTTATCTCCAGATGAACGCGAGGATGTCGGCGTTGATGACATCAGCCTGCGTCGTCGCCATGCCATGCGGATAGCCCGGATAGGTCTTGAGCCTGCCTCCCATCGGATACCAGTTCCGGCAAGGGGTGCGACCTGATCATCTTCGCCATGATCACCAGCACTGGCTGGTCGGCGATGCGCGCGACCGGGCGTTGCGAGACTATTGGAAGAGCGAATCCGACTTTGTCGATGTCGATTCGACCGCCAGCAGCTTCGATCCGAGGACGGGCGAGCGACGCCTTTCGATGACGGGTAACGCGCGCATGGATTGGACCTCAGGCTGGTTTCCAACCGACGGGATGGCGATCGGCTATCGTGCTCATTTCACCCGCGACGCCGGGCTCGACGGTGACGCACCGTACGCCGTCCCCTATCCACAGCATACGCGCACGATGGACACGGTCCTGTTGCCGCAAGAACGATATCGCCAGAACAGTCGCGGGCATCGAATATCGCCGCCGTGTCACGTTAAAGGGCGGCATGTTCACCGCGAAGCGCACCCGCCGACGAGTTCGCAGCCTATGGCGTATCGCCCTGAGATGGCTCGCATCGCCGTTGCTCATGATCGCCCACCCACGCGTAGATCACAGTATCAGGACCGGTAGGACGCTCGACGCTGGAAGTGGCGGTCTTGTTCAGGACAGCAAATCTGTGTCCCCTGCCCTCAACAAGAGGCACAATTCCCGAGCTGGTCGGGGCAGTTTCAGTGCTCGTTGGAACGCCGGTCTTCGGCAGGCGTATAATAGCGCGCGATATCCGCTTCGGTGAGGGCATGACCGCTCGACTCTTCAACAAGCGCGGCGATTTCGCCATTGGTCTTCCCGGCGTTGCGCAGCTGCTCGATCTCGTCGCTTACCATGTTGATGAAGGCGGGGACCGGGAACCGTTCCTCACCCAGGCCCAGTGCATCACGCATGTGTTTTTGCGCACGCAAGGCTTCGGGAAGCGTGAACGCGATATCATCAGCCATCGAACGTGCCTTTCATGAACTGGATATGGTCGGGGGGCATTGGCCCCCCGACACCGAAACGCTTATGCGGTGACCGCTTCCGCTTTGACGTTCACGCTCGACGTTGCCATCGCGGTCAACTTGTCGTCGGTCGCATATTCCTCATCGAGCGTTTCTTTCAGGATCGCAGCGATATCGGCGCGGCCGAGCTGGTTCGCCCAAGCGATCAGCGTGCCATAGCGCGTGATCTCGTAATGCTCGACGGCCTGTGCCGACGCGATCAGCGCGGCATCCAGAACGGCTTTGTCCTCGATCTCGCCGGCGACTTCGTTGGCTTCCTTGATGATGCCGTCGATCGCCGGGCAGGTCACGGCCTTCGCCTTCTCGCCAAGCAGGTCGAAAATCCGCTCGAGGCGCGTGATCTGGCCTTCCGTCTCACGCAGATGGGTTTCGAAACCCTGCTTCAGGGCTGGCGCCGTTGCCTTGGCGACCATTTTCGGCAGCGCTTGGTGATCTGGTTTTCCGCGTAATACACATCCTGCAACTGGTGCAGGAACAGGTCGTCGAACGTCACGATGTCTTTGGAAAACAGGCCCATGATAGGATCCTCGCTAAGCAAATGGCTGCGAAGCAGACTGCTCCGGCACCGCCGCAACGCGCCGGCTCCGGGGTAAGTTTCGTTCGGGTCGGCGCAGCCTTCACGCAGTCCGATCGGTGGCGGCGTTGTGATCCTCGACGCCGGTCCGGTTGTCGCTCGACTGATCATGCCGGCGGTCAAGTCGGGCATAGGAACGATCGGAAAAGCCCCCCATCTAGCGTCGCATGACCAATAGCATTCTTCATCTCGGGCTCATGGAAGACGGCGAGATCGAGCTCGATCTGGCCGCCCTGGAACTCGCAGCGCTCGATCATCCCGGTATCGATCTCGATGAATATATCGACGAGCTCACTGGCATAGAATTGGCCCTGCGCGCTGCGGACGACGACGCAGCAGGCAGCGGCGCGCAGGCCCAGACCTTGAGCAGCGTCATGGTCGAGGATTTCGGCTTCTCCGGCGACCGCACGCACTACGACGATCCCCAGAACGCGGACCTAATCGCTGTCGTCGATCGACGGCTCGGTCTGCCGATCAGTCTGTCGATCCTCTATGTGGCAATGGCCCGACGCCTTGGATGGTCGGCGATGCCGCTCAACACCCCCGGTCACGTCCTGGTCCGCCTTGGCGACGCACCGGATGCGCTGATCATCGATCCCTTCAATGACGGTCGCATCGTCGCCCCCGAACAGGTGGAAGCCTTGTTGGAGCAGATGACGGGCCAGACACGGTTTTCCGACGGGATGCTGCCCCTGTCGAACCGATCGGCGCTTGTTCGACTGCTGCTCAACCAGGCGACGCGTGCCGAGCAGGCCGGCAATCCCGCGCGCGCGCTAGTCCTGTACGACCGCATGACGATCGTGGCGCCCACGCACGCCCATGGTTGGTGGGAGCGAGCCAGACTTCAGCTAGTCGCGGGAGATGTTGCCGGCGCCCGCAACAGCCTTAGCGCGATGCTCGAGATTTCCCGGGACGACGATCTGCGCCTGCAGGTATCGGCAGCGCTCGATGCCCTTCCCCGACCAACGCCCTCGTGAACGTCGCGGGGGACTGGCTCTACCCCAAGCGCCCTTTGGGAAGGTCTCTGTCTGCGAGAAGATCGTCGAGCCTTGGGATACCTTCAGCTCGCGGGCTTCGTGATCCCCGGGAGCTTCGCCGCGCGGAGCTTGCTCAGCAGATCGCGTGCTTCCACGGGGGCCGCCTGTTTGAACAGGCTGAACAGCGCGCCATCGTCCAAACCGCTGATGTCAAACCCGATCGACAAGGCAATGGGCTGACGAAGACGAGCACCGGGCTGCGCCTCGAGGACGAGTACGAACCACTGCATGCCAACGGGGGGCTGTCCGATATTCTCGGCGAACTCCCCTGCAACGGCTTGGCGTATCCGGATGCGTCGATCGGGATTATTGTCGAACCAGGCCGCGTCCCCGTGCGTGGCCACCTCTGCGATGCGGTCGTCAATCGAGCGGGGTGTACTGATCATCATGAGGTCCTGACATACGCCATTGCGGGGCGGCCTGTAGCGAGCCCGGTCGCATTGGCAAATGGCGCGATGCGCACACAGGTTCGGCTCAGGCGCCGCGATACTTGCCTTCGATGCTACCCAATGCCGAGACGGGGCGCCCCCTTAGGAACGCCCCGTCTCTTCGAGCCAGCAAATCAGAGAGGATTACGCCGACGCGACCTTGGCACGCGTCGATGTGTGACCGCCGGAGCGATACAGCACATCGGCTGCGTCCTCGGGAGCGACCCCTGCCCCGGCGGTATCGACCGACACGAACACGCCACCTTCGTTGATGCGCCCCTCATAATAGCTGGCATCGACCCGGCTGACGCCATGGTCCGTCATGACTTTTTCCAGCCCCCCGACGGCGCCACCGAGCGCCGCACCGACGACGGCTGCACCGGGGATCGCTGCCGACGCGATCGCGCCCGCTGCAACGAGAGGGCCGACGCCGGGTATTGCGAGCGCCGCGATACCGAGCAGGGTCCCGATACCAGCGCCGGCTGCGACCTTGCCGACAAACTCCTGCGTGTCGCCGTTGCCGTCTGTGGTCGTGTTCTTGCCATTGTGCTGCGCCACGACCGAAATCGCGCTGTCGCTAATGCCCGCAGCGCGCAGCTCTGAAACGGCGCGCTCTGCATCGGCGTGATTGTCGAAAACGGCTGATACGAGGGTCGTGCTCATGATGATTCCTGTCGACAGTTCGGTTGCTCACGGATCTAGAAGCCGTGTCGAAGGATGATCGTTCCGGATATTGAGGGTTAGCGAAGCGGTAACCATGAATAGCAGCGTCGCGACACAGGACGCTGTGAGCGGGATAGACCATGCCCGTAGGCAGCTGCGACTTAAGTGTCGCTTTTTCCCTTTCGCCATTGTCGCATCGCGGCGTCATATCGTTGACGCTCGGCTTCGACTGCAGCCTCTGCCGCGCCGACGTCTGCGCGGTGTTGCTCTTCAAGCTCACGTCGCTCGCGGGCCAGCTTGGCCTCCCGGTCCGCCAACCCCTTCATCCTGCCGCCGTAATCGGCCGTCACCGTTTCCAGCGCAGCTTCCGCCGCCTCGAGCTTCGCGCCGCTCGGCTTCGGTTTCGGTGCAGACTTCGGTTTTTGCGGCTGTTTGGACGTTTCGGGGGCGCGCCGAAACATCTCCCCGCGCTGTCCGCAGTTCGAGGGCCGGCATGGCCTTGATCTGCTCCGCAGTCGTGCCGCGAGAATGCTTCACGACCAGGCCTGGCGAGGCCAAAGGCTCAGCGGTCAGCGCGGGGTCTGTGACGAGCTCTGCTATGCCTCGCGCGAACAGGTCGCGCTCGCTGCCCCAGGCCTCGAGGGCAGCCTTCTGGCTCGTTGCGGCGACATAGGCATCATTGAAGCCAGCGGCCGTCCTGTAAACCTTCAGCTTTTGCGCACGAGCCATGCGATTTGATACCGCGCTATGTGCTGAAATAGAAGTTGGCGCCGGTCGCCCTTCCGGTACCGACGCCAAAGCCCACCTCCGGGCTTACCGGACATTGAATCTCGCTCGGCTGTTTGTGGCATCGTCGGTCCGATCACGACCTGCCTAGATATATTAACGAGAAGCGCCGCCATGGCTACGCATTCCATCGATGCTGAAGTTAGCAGGTAACTGTGTCGGCTTGCGTCGAGAAGCGGCTGGAACTGCGATAAAGACCATTTTTTTGGCTCAAGCTGTAGGCGACGCTTGCGATCATCGAGCGTTCTATTGTTGAGACGCAAATCGCACTCCCTGCGATGGACGCGAGATGTTCGCCGATCGGCTGAGGATAGAATCGGGGCGATAAATCACGATGTCGATCACGCGAGACCGCTAGCAATTCAGCGACCCGCTGTACCCGCCCTTGACCTAACGGTGCCCGGCGACCGACAACCGGCGAATGATCAAGCCTCTCGTCGCAACCGTCGCGCTGTTCGCGCTCGCTACCGGAACCGCAGCGCAGACCGTGCCGACGCAGCAGGTCGGCAGCGCCACGCTCTCTGGCGTGCCCAGTATCCCCGTTGAGGTGCGCGAGGCGGTGCAGCGCTATCAGAATAGTCGGGCGGCACAGTTCGAGGATTGGCTGCCGGACGGCTCGATGCTGATCGCGACGCGCTTTGGCGCGACGCAGCAATTGCATCACGTCGCAACCCCCGGTGGCGCACGCACACAGGTCACGTTCGGCGCGGAGCCGATTGCTGCTGCGACGACGATCCCCCGCAGCGATCGATTCGTGATGACGCGCGACACGGGCGGGGACGAATGGTTTCAACTTTATACGCGCAGCCTTACTGGTGTAGCGACGCCGGTGACCGAGGCCGGCACGCGCAATCAATCACCGGTTTTCAGCAAGGACGGCGCGCTGATGGCATGGGCGCGGGCGACCAAGGGAAGCGCCGCTTATGCAATCCTTGGGGTCGATCCAAAGACGGGCGGCAACCCGCGCAGGCTTTACCAGTCCGACGGCGCGGTGGCACCCGCCGATATCGCGCCCGACGCCGCGCGGCTGATATTTGTGCGCAGCCTTTCCAACCGTGAGGACCAGCTGTTCGAGCTGGATCTCAAGACCGGCAAGGCGGGCCGCATCGCGCCGAAGGCTGACGCTGCGTCTATGCCGACCCACGCTATCTGCCGGGCGGACGGAAGCTGATCGCCATCTCCGATTCCGGCAGCGACACGCGCCGACTGGTCGAGATCGATATCGCCAGCGGCGCGCAGACGGTCCTGACGCCGAACCTGAAATGGGACGTCGAGAGCTTCGATCTGACGGATGACGGGCGCGTGCTCGCCTATTCCGTGAACGAGGACGGCTTCTCGCGCGTGGTAGTGCAGGATCGGGTCACCCGCCGCGCGCTACCGCAACCCGTGCTGCCGCGCGGCGTCCTGACCGCGCTCAGATTTTCGCCTGACGGCAGGAATCTGGCGGTTGGCCTGACCTCGGCCGCTTCCGCCGGCGACGTGTGGAGCTGGGGCGTGACCGGAGGCGGCCTGACACGCTGGACCGAGTCGGAGCTGGGCGAACTCGATCCCGCCACGCTTGCCGAGCCCGAGCTGGTGCGCTTCAAGTCCTTCGACGGCCTGTCTGTCCCGGCGTTCGTCTATCGGCCCAAGGGCTTGCCGGCAGGCACGCGGACGCCGGTGATCATCGACGTCCATGGGGGGCCGGAGGCGCAGACGCGCCCGATCTGGAACTATGGCGCGCAATATTTTGCCGATGTGTTGAAGGCGACGGTGATCCTTCCCAACGTCCGCGGCAGCGACGGCTATGGCAAGCGCTACCTCAACCTTGACAATGGCGTGAAGCGCGAGGACTCGGTCAAGGATATCGGCGCCCTGCTCGACTGGATCGACACGCAGCCGGGCCTCGATGCAGGCCGTGTCGCGGTTTATGGTCAGTCCTATGGCGGCTATATGAGCCTTGCGTCATGACGCATTATTCGGACCGGCTGGTCGGCGGGGTCGAGCGCTACGGGATCAGCAACTGGAACACGTTCCTCCAGAACACCGAGGCCTATCGTCGCGACAATCGCCGCGCGGAATATGGCGACGAGCGCGATCCGGCGATGCGCGCGGTACTAACGCGGGTGTCGCCGTTCACGAATGTCGCGCGGATCACCAAGCCAATGTTGGTGATGCAGGGTGCCAACGACCCGCGTGTGCCCCAATCGGAATCGGACCAGATCGTGGCGCGCCTGCGCGCAAACGGCAACGACACTTGGTATGTGGTGTTCGCCGACGAAGGGCACGGCTTTCTGAAAAAGCCGAACAACGATCTGCGGCGCGAGGTGGAAACCGTATTCTTGAGGCGTCTGTTTGAGCGGTAACGTTGGGGGGATAGGCTTGGGAGGAATGTGCCCGCGCGCCTTTGCGATGTTGACCCACAGGCAGACTTTGATGCCGCTGCTTCAGCTGCTTGCGCTCAGACATCGCTTTAGGTTGGCGCGCCGTGCTCCTCCGTCGCTTGCGGTACGAACACCGAGAACGCCAGCGTGACGCCTGCGATCATAGGGATGCCCCGGAACGTCAGGGGCCGGCCGTGCGCTAGCCCTGCCCGGCTCGTCACTGCGCTTGCCGCCGCCCCCTGGCCCACGAGCATCTGCTAAATCTGCTGCAGCGCCCCAGCGTGTCCGTGGGCGAGGCTGGCATTGGGCACGGTGCCCAGCACCGCCGCCCCAAGCGTGATGCCAGATTTCGGGCAAACAATTTGGAGGCCGTCGTGGCCCCACGCTCTGCGAAACCCACGCTGCCCTGGATCAGCTTGCGGCGCTGAAGATCCGCGGCGGCAGGGTTCTCCGCCGCAATCTTCACATAACGCCGCGTTGGCATCCTCAAGGGCGGGTATGCCGATCAGACGGCCTGCTCTGTTTCGCATGGCGCCGGCCAAACCTCGCTATCGGCGATGAAGCCAAATTTGGAGCAGGCTTCACAACCGATTGAAAATACACCAGTCCTTATGATCCGTTAACCGTCGCCTCCTACATTTTGCGCATGAACCGAATAGCCCACCGTGTAACCGAGCTCACACGTTTTGCAGCGCTACCGATCGCCACAGGCGTGGTTACTATCTGGCGGCCTTCGCATCCCTCTACCTCACCCGCGGTGCTGACGGGATCGCGATGCTGTGGCCGCCCAGCGGCATTCTGTTCGCAGCCTTACTGGTCGAACCTCGGAATCGCATCGTGTGGCATTTAGGCGCCGCAGCAATGGCCAGTCTCGCTGCCAACCTCGGCGGCGGGAATGGCGTCCTGCTTTCGATCGGTTTCACGCTCGCTAACGTGTCCGAGTCCGGATTTGCGGCATGGCTTTTACGAAACCGAACGCGGCGTCGTGATTCATTCACCGATCCAAAGGGCTTGGTCTGGTTCTGCATCGCCGCAGCGGCCGCGGCAGCGTTGAGCGCGACGATCGCCGCCTGTGCGGCAATGGCTGTCGGGATCAGCTTCTGGCTTTCGTGGTTCACGACTGATCTGCTGGGAATTTTAATCGTTGCCCCGCTCATCCTGATCGCAGGCCGAGCCTTCTATCGCAAAAGGTTTCGCGATGGCCTGGCAGCAGCCCCGCAAGCCGTCGCGATATTTCTGCTCGTGGCTAGCGTGTCGATCATTGCCTTCTCGCAGGTCAACTACTCGCTGCTTTTCCTGCCGATGCTGGCAGTCCTTCTGGCGGCGTTGCGAATGGGACCGTTTGGCGCCGCCGGAAGTGTGTTGATCGTTGCGACGGCCAGCTCACTCGCCCATATTTTCGGCTCTGATCCGCAGGCAATCGCCGATGGTCAGGCGTATGCACGTAGCATCTTTCTGCAATTCTATCTGCTGGCCCTGTTCGCGGCCGCCCTGCCGATTGCCGCCTTGCTTGCGACTAGACAACAGCTGATCGATAGCAACGCGAACAAGCTGCGGTTGCTTGAGCTTGCCGAAGGTGCGGCTCATGTCGGTCATTGGCATCTCGATTTGTTGACGCAACTCATAACATGGTCGGACGAAGTCTTTCGCATTCATGGTGTGGAGAACCGCGTTCCGCCGTCACTCGACACCGCGATAGACGCCTATCATCCTGACGATAGGGATGCGGTTTCGGCACATATCGGGCGCTCCCTCGAACACTGCGTAGGTTTTGAATTCACCGCTCGCATCGTCCGCCCCGACGGGGAGGTACGCCATGTGTTTTCGAAGGGTGAGATTGACCGAAACGGCGTCAATGAGTCGGTTGGCCTGTTCGGCATTATCCAGGACATCACGACCCAGGTTGCGCACGAAGCCGAGATGGAACGGGCCCGCATTCGTGCTGAGACTGCCGCCCGCAACGCGATAATTCTGGCCGAGACGGACCAGCTTACCGGAATTGCAAACCGGCGCCGTACCAGCTTCTTGCTTGAGCAGACGTTGCTGCTCGCCCGCGAAACCGGGCACCCAATGTCCGTCGCGATGTTCGATATTGATCACTTCAAGCGCATCAATGACACCTATGGACATCACACAGGCGACGAGGTGCTGAAGAGGGTGGCAGCAGGCGCTGCCGCGGAACTGCGCAGCGGCGATACCATTGGCCGCTTCGGCGGTGAAGAATTCGTGATCGTGTTACCGGACGCCGCAGCGGATGCGGCAAGCAAGGTCGCCGAACGGGTGCGTCATGCGATCGGCACGGACAACTGTACGCCGGGCGTCACGGTGAGCATTGGCGTGGCAGAAATGGCGCCTGGGGAGAGTTGCGATGCGCTGCTGAGACGCGCCGATGACGCGCTGTATGTCGCGAAGAACGAGGGTCGCAACAGGATGCGGCTGGCCGCCTAGCGAAAGTCGTCCGTAGACGCAGCCGTACTTTCAATGTCTGTCTCAATTGCGCATTCGCGAATGCCTGTCGGCGACAAGAAACGGGGAGAGATGGCGCTTAACGAATGGCCGTTATGGGTTGCCCGTATAGCACTCTGAACGTCCGGTATTGGGGGTGGGTTCAACGGGTGGTCGCAACACTTCATTCTTTGAGGAGAAGGAGTGTGGGGATGAAGCAGCGTCAGCGGATTTATTACTCGGCGGCACAGCGATCCGAGATTTGGGACCGGTGGCAGCGCGGGGAGTCGATGAGTTCGATCGGCCGGCGGTTTGATCGGCAGTCGTCGTCGATTTTCTCGGTGCTGTCGCCGTCTGGCGGCATTCGTCCGGCGGAGCGCAGGCGGTCGGGCCGAGTCCCTCAGCCTGAGCGAGCGCGAGGAGATATCGAGAGGTCTTATCGTCGGCCGCTCGCTCAGAGCGATCGCAGCCCAGCTGG
>NZ_JRVI01000208.1:0-4405 GCF_000783375.1 Sphingomonas sp. Ant20 | reverse complement strand
ACGACAACACCGTGTCGAGCGCACCCTCGACGCCCGCCCCGACCGTCGCGACGCAGGACGCCACCGCGCCGAGCAGCGGCCCCGCCGCCGAGTCCAGCGACGACATCGTCGTCACCGGTTTCCGCGCCAGCCTGCGCTCGTCGATCGCGGTCAAGCGCAACCTCGACGTCGTCGCCGAGATCGTCTCGGCCGAGGATATCGGCCGCTTGCCCGACGTCTCGATCGCCGAGTCGCTCGCCCGCCTGCCCGGCGTCACCTCGCAGCGTACCGGCGGCCAGGCGTCGGCGATCAACATCCGCGGCCTCAGCCAGGATCTCGTCTCCGCCACGCTCAACGGCCGCGAACAGGTCGCGACCTCGGGCAACCGCGTCATCGAATTCGACCAGTATCCGTCCGAACTCATCAACCAGGCCGCGGTCTACAAGAGCCCCAAGGCCTCGCAGATCGAGGGCGGCGTCGCCGGCAAGGTCGAGCTCAGCACCGCGCGCCCGCTCAGCATCCCCGGCAAGACGCTCGTCAGCGTCAACGTCCGCGGCGTCTATAACGACCGCGCCGGCCAGAACCCCGACGCCAGCGAATTCGGCTATCGCGGCAGCGCCTCGATCCAGACCAAGCTGCTCGACGACACGCTCGGCCTCGCGGTCGGCTATGCGCGTCTGAAGCAGGCGAACGTCGCCACGCGCTTCGTGGGCTATGATTACACCGCGACCGGCCAGAACGGCAGCCCGGCGATCCGCGACCTCGACGGCAACGGCCGCGCCGACGCGATCGGCTATGGCTTCGAGGCGGTCCAGTCGGGCGGCAACGAGACCCGCGACGGCGTGCTCGGCAGCGTCCAGTATGAGCCGACCGACACGTTCCGCGTCCTGCTCGACGGCTATTATTCGCGCTTCAAGTCGGACGTGTTCCGCCGCGGCATCCGGGTCGAGAACCTGCAGCAGACCAGCAGCAACTTGACCGACCCGACCGTCATCGGCAACACGATCGTCGGCGGCAACGCCTCGGGCATCCGCACCCGCACGATCCAGCAGAACGAGAACCGGCTCGACAAGCTCTACACCTTCGGCGGCAACGTCCAGAAGGACATCGGCCAGCTCACGCTCACCGCCGACGGCTCCTATTCGCGCGCGTCGAGCTTCTTCAACAATTCGGGTCTCGACGACAACGGCAACACGACCGCAACGCCGACGACGCTCAGCTACAAGCTCGACGGTCTCAACGTCGGCTCGTTCTCGACCAACGCCAACTACACCGATCCCGCCGCGAACACGTTCGAAGGCTTCTACATCGTCCCGCAGAAGGACACCGACCGCCTCTATGCGTTCGCGGGCAGCGCGCTGCTCAAGATCGACGGTCCGTTCCTCAAGTCGTTCGAGGTCGGCGGCCGCTATGGCAACCGCAAGGCGGAGCGGACGATCACCAGCTTCAACGCGTTCAGCTTCGCTGCACCCGTCACGCTGACCGGCTCGAACTCGACGACCGCGGGCTTCAAGGGCAAGTTCTCGTCCTTCCCCGACTTCATCGTCGCCGATATCGGCAGCATCTTCGACTCGCAGCTCGGGCCAGACCGCGTCGTCGACCAGACCCAGGCGTTCACGCAAGACCAGAGCTTCACGATCGACGAGAAGACCTATGCCGGCTACGGCCAGCTTAACTTCGACACGATCGCCGGCTCGCTGCCGTTCAAGGGCAATATCGGCCTGCGCGTCGTCCACACCGACCAGAGCTCGTCCTCGACCATCTCGGACGGCGGCACCGGTCGCTACCTCAACACCCGTGGCCGCAAGTTCACCGACTGGCTGCCCCAGGCGAACTTCATCCTCGGCCTGACCGAGAACGACCAGGCCCGCCTGTCGTTCTCGCGCCAGATCTCGCGCCCGCGCTTCTTCGACTTCCGCAACTCGATCAGCACCAACCTGGTCAGCATCGGCGGCACCGCGGCGCGGCTCGACGGGTCGGGCGGCAACCCCGCGCTCCAGCCGTTCCGCGCCAACCAGTTCGACGCCACCTATGAGCATTATTTCGGCAACAGCGGCTCGCTCGTGCTCGGCGCCTTCTACAAGGACGTCCGCAGCTTCGTGATCGGCGGCGTCATCCCGAACTACGACTTCGCCGCCAACGGCATCAGCACACCGCCGCTCGCCGGGACCGGCTTCACCAGCGTCGTCACGACCGGCAATCTGTTCGCGCCGATCAACGGCAATGGCGGCTATGTCTATGGTTTCGAAGGCGCCATCACCAAGACGTTCGACTTCCTGCCGGCGCCGTTCGACGGCCTCGGCGCGGTGCTCAACATCTCGTACAACCAGTCCGACGTCAGCATCACCAACGCGATCAGCGGCAACACGCTCTCGCTGTCGCTGCCCGGCCTGTCGAAGATCGTCTCCAACCCGACGCTCTTCTACGAGAAGAACGGCTTCCAGACGCGCGTCTCGATGCGCTACCGCTCGAAGTTCGTCGCGCCGCAGTTCGGCCTCAGCGAGCAGATCGTGACCAACGCCGCCGAGACCGTGTTCGACGCGCAGATGAGCTATGAATTCCCGCAGGGCAGCCCGCTCGCCGGGATGACGCTGCTCGCGCAGGCGAACAACCTGACCGACCAGCCGACCCGCTCCTATTTCGGCCAGACCGCACAGACGGGCACGCTGCAATATTTCGGGCGCCAGTTCTATCTCGGTGCGAGCTTCCGCTTCTAACTACCTGCAATACCGCCGTCCGCCCGGGGTCCTCCCGGCGGACGGCGACCCGGCGCCGGTGGCGCCGTCACCGATTCCGGTGCGAAAAGGACATCCGATGATCAAGAGCGTCGCCACCATCCTGGCAGGGTTGCTCGCGCTCTCGCCCGCCATCGCAGACCCCGGCCCGGCACCTAAGGCGGCACCGGCCACCGACTATCGCGCGCGGCTGCCGCAGGACGAGGTCATCTATTTCGTCCTCCCCGACCGGTTCGAGAATGCCGATCCCGCCAACGACCGTGGCGGCCTCACCGGCGATCGCCGCGTCACCGGCTTCGATCCGACCGCCAAGGGCTTCTACCATGCGGCGACCTCAAGGGTCTGACCAAGCGCCTCGGCTATCTCCAGCAGCTCGGCGCGACCGCGATCTGGCTAGGCCCGATCTTCAAGAACAAACCCGTCCAGGGCGCGCCCGGCAAGGAATCCGCTGGCTATCACGGCTACTGGATCACCGACTTCACGCAGGTCGATCCGCATCTCGGCACCAATGCCGACATGACCGCGCTCGTCACCGCGGCGCATGCGCGCGGGATGAAGGTCTATATGGACATCATCATCAACCACACCGCCGACGTGATCCAGTACCGCGAATGCACCGAGGGCACCCCCTGCGCCTATCGCGACCGCGCCAACTACCCGTATCAGCGCAAGCTCGGCCTGCGCGGCAAGGCGATCAATTCCGGTTTCGCGGGCGACGCCGTCCGCACGCCTGAAAACTTCGCGCGGCTGACCGACCCCGGCTTCGCCTACACGCCCTATGTGCCTGCGAAGGAACGGACCGTGAAGGTCCCCGCCTGGCTCAACGACCCGATCTACTACCATAACCGCGGCGACTCGACCTTCACCGACGAGAGCTCGACGATGGGCGACTTCTCCGGTCTCGACGATCTCGCGACCGAGAACCCCCGCGTCGTGTCGGGCATGATCGACATCTTCGGCGGCTGGATCGACCGGTTCAAGGTCGACGGCTTCCGCATCGACACCGCGCGCCACGTGAACCCCGAATTCTGGCAGGCCTTCACGCCCGCGATGCTCGACCGCGCCAAGGCGAACGGCATCCCCAATTTCCACATCTTCGGCGAGGTCGCCTATGGGACGATGGATCCGGGCTATCTTGCGCGCTTCACCCGCGTCGACAAGCTGCCCGCGGTGCTCGACTTCGGCTTCCGCTGGGGCGTGACCGACGTCGTCGCGGGCAACAAGGGCACCAACGAACTCGCCGCGCTGTTCGACGGCGATGCGCTCTACGAACACGGCGCCGACACCGCGATGATCCTGCCGACCTTCCTCGGCAATCACGACCAGGGCCGCTTCGCCCGCGACGTCCGCCGCCTCAACCCGAATGCGAGCGACGCCGAGGTGCTGGCCCGCGTCAAGCTCGGCCATGCGATGCTGCTGACGCTGCGCGGCGTGCCGACCATCTATTCGGGTGACGAGCAGGGCTTTGCCGGTGACGGCGACGACCAGGACGCGCGCGAGGACATGTTCGCCTCGAAGGTCGCGGTCTATAACGACAACCGCCTCGTCGGTACCGACGCGACCACCGCGACCGCCAGTTTCGGCACGACCCACCCGCTGTTCCGCCAGATCGCCGAGCTCGCGCGCCTCCGCGTCGCGCACCCGGCGCTGACCCGCGGCCGCACGCTCGTCCGCGCGCGGGGCGATACGCC
>NZ_JRVI01000207.1:0-3186 GCF_000783375.1 Sphingomonas sp. Ant20 | reverse complement strand
GGCGGAAGGCAAGCTTGTGGTCGGCCGCCCGCTGCGCGTCGCGGTCGCCGCGGACGGGGGACGAGCTCGTTCCGCCCGGGTCGACCAGCGACCCCGTCCCGTTACCGGAATCAAACGGCATCATGCTCGCCGCGATGCTCGCCGACCTGCCCGTCGACATTATCGACCTCGGAATCCTCCCCGACCGGCTCGACACGCTGCGTGACGCCTTTGCCGGGGTCGATGCCGATCTGCTGGTGACCACGGGGGGCGCGTCGGTCGGTGATCACGACCTCGTCCGCCCCGCGATCGAGGCGGCCGGGCGGGGCAATCGACTTCTGGCGGATCGCGCTGCGCCCGGGCAAGCCGATGATGGCGGGCACGCTCGGCCGGACGATGCTGCTCGGCCTGCCGGGCAATCCCGTCTCCGCCTTCGTCACCGCGATCCTGTTCGTCCGCCCCGTCGTCGCGCACATGCTCGGCGCGCGCGATCCCCTGCCGCAGACGACGCATGCGCTGCTCGGCGAGGATCTTCCGCCCAACCAGTCGCGGACCGACTATATGCGCGCCGAACTGCGCGAGGGTCGCGCCTATGCCTCGACCATCCAGGACAGCTCGATGCTGCTGACGCTCGCCCGTTCGTCCTGCCTGATCATCCGCGACGGCGACGCGCCGGCGGCAAGGGCGGGCGACTCGGCGGAAATCCTCGTCATCGCGTGACGTCACCGCTTGACGAAGCTGCAAGTGTTCCATAGAAGTTCCTCGTCTGTTCCGGACGGAGAACCGTTATGCTCACGCGCAAGCAGCACGAGCTTGTCTGCTTCATCAATGACCGCCTCGCCGAGACGGGCGTGTCGCCCTCGTTCGAGGAGATGAAGGACGCGCTCGACCTGAAATCGAAATCGGGCGTGCACCGTCTGATCAGCGCGCTTGAGGAGCGCAACTTCATCCGACGCCTGCCCAACCGGCGCGCGCGCTCGAAGTGCTGCGGATGCCTGAGCGTCCCGAGGCGGCAATCGCACAGACTGCGGCGAAGTCGGGGCCGAAGTCGGAGGCTAAGGCATCGGCCGGCACCGTATCTGCGCCGGATACGGCCAGCGCCACGCCCGCGTCGCCCGCCCGCATCGCGGCGAACGACGTCGTCGAGATCCCGCTGCACGGCCGGATCGCCGCCGGCGTCCCGATCGAAGCCTTTGAAGGCAGTTCGATGCTTGCTGTCCCGGCCGCACTGCTCGGAACTGGCGAGCATTATGCGCTGGAGGTTTCGGGGGACTCGATGGTCGAAGCCGGCATTCTCGACGGCGACTATGCGCTGATCCGCCGCACCGAGATCGCACGCGACGGCGAAATCGTCGTCGCGCTGATCGAGGACAGCGAAGCGACGCTCAAATATTTCCGCCGCGAGGGCGCAATGGTCCGGCTCGACCCGGCCAACCGCGCCTATGACCCCCAGCGTTATGCGCCCGCACAGGTCCGGGTCCAGGGCAAGCTGTCGGGAATCCTGCGCCGCTACGACTGACGAATGCCGGGGAGCGCTGGCGGTCATCACCGCCACGCAACAGGCAGTGGCGTTCGTGACCAACGGCCCCAGGCACCATCGTCCGCGTTTCTGATTTGCGGCCCTCCCAATCGGAGGCCCCACCTTCACAGGATCATGACCCGACATACACAGTCGCAGCCTATCGCTCTGACCACCCCCCGGCCCGGCACCTGAAACCGGACTGACGCCGCACCCCCCGGCCACCCCGCGCTGATCGCCCCCCGCACTGAACCGTCGCGCCGGCCGCGCCAGCGTCGGTGGATCGCGCCACGGGTGCCGATCCCCCCGAATTGAGCACCGTCACCATCCGCCCCGCGGTCAACGTCAACGCGATCCCCCCCGGTCCGCGCGAGCACCGATCGATCGAGCTTCAGCCATCGCGGCGTACAACCACGCGGCAGCCCGCGCTCGCTGATGACGATGTCCGCGCGCCGGCAGGCGGCAAGCATCTCGGCGATCGGCACCCGGTAAACGCTGCGCGTTGCCAGCACACGCCACGCCCGCCCCCGCGCGACGACATCCGTCAAGCACAGCTCGCGGCTGCACCGCGCGTCGGGCTGATCCGCCAGCAGCAGCGGTTCTCCGTCGACCCCGCCATTCTCCGCCAGCGTATCGCGGACATAGTCCCCCGCCCGATCGCGAAGAAGTGCAAGCCCTGCGGCGGTCCGGACCGCGACGTGGCGGCCATCGCCCGTCACAAGGATATCGGGTGACGGCGTCGTCAGCGCCCAGATCGCGCCGACCGCCAAGGGCAGGATTCCGATCCGTCGCCACCGCGTCCGCCACAGCGCGATCCACACCCCGCCGACGACCATCAGCGCAAACGCCCCGTCGGGAACCGCCGGCAGCGCGCGGACCGCGCCCGGTGCATGCGCCACGCCGCGCGCGAGCCACAGCAGCGCGTCAAGCGCATGCTGCACCAGCCACCAGGCCGGCGCGCCGAGCCCGATCGTGTCGAGCAGCAGCGCCAGCGCCTCGAACGGCATGACGACGAACGTGGTCAGCGGGATCGCGACGATATTGGCGACCGCGCCGTACAGCCCGGCCTTGTGGAAATGATAGACCGCGATCGGCATCAGCGCCGCCTCGACGACGAGCCCGGTCAGCAGCAGCGACGCGGCGCCCCGCAACAGGCGTCTGCCGCGGCCCTCGTCATGCGGCGCGAACGTGGCACGGACGACGGGATGCTCGTGCAACGCGATGATCGCGGTGATCGCGGCAAACGACAATTGAAAGCTCGGTCCGGCGAGCGATTCGGGCAGCGCGAGCATCACCGCGATCGCCCCCGTCGCGACCAGCCGCAACGTCATCGCCTCGCGCCCCATCGCCAGCGCGACCAGCACCAGCAACGCCGCGACGCAGGAGCGGATCGTCGGCACCTGGCTGCCCGTCAGCACGGTGTAGCCGATCGCCGCTGCGGCACCGGCAAGCGCGGCGATCAACGGCAGTCGCGTGTGCAGCGCGAGCCATGGGCTGAGCGCCAGCAGCCGCATCACGATCAGCATCGTCGCGGCGACCGCCGCGGTGATGTGGAGGCCGCTTACCGAAAGGAGATGCGCCAGCCCGGCGCGGCGCATCGCCTCCGCATCCGCGTCGCTGATCGCGCCGACGTCGCCGGTCGCCAGCGCCGCCGCGATCCCGCCCGCGCTCCCGTCAAGCTGCGCGAC
>NZ_JRVI01000206.1:0-5804 GCF_000783375.1 Sphingomonas sp. Ant20 | reverse complement strand
CTGCCGGATGTCGAAGATGCGCAGGCCGTGCCGCCGGCGGCTGCGACGACCGTGGCCGTCGCGACCACCGACAGCGCCGCCCCGCCCTCCTATGCGGGAAGCCGGAGCGACGCCGATTCCTATGATGCATTCGCACATGCCCCGCCGTTCCGCGCACGGCGCAACACCACCCGGCTGTGGACGATCGGTGCGGTGGCGGCTGGGCTTCTGATGCTGCTGGGCGTCGCTGCGATCCTCTATGTCGGCGCACCTGGCCTTGCGACGCAGCTTGGACTCGTGACGGGCGCGGACGAGACACCGCTGCGACTGCGCGACAATCCAATCGAGCGCCGTGAACTGGACAACGGATCCGAGCTGTTCGCGGTCAGCGGCCAGGTCACCAATCCCTCCGATTCGACGCAGCGTGTGCCCGACATCCGCGCCGAGCTGCGCGATGCGCAGGGCCGGATCGTGTATAGCTGGACGATCACCCCGCAAAAGCGGACGCTGACACCCGGCGCCGCGATCGATTTCAACTCCGCCAAGCTCGACGTGCCGTCAAATTCGAAACGGCTCGAACTGAGCTTTGCCGGCGAAAACGCCTCCTGATCCGGTTCCGCCGCCCCGACGCGGTGGCGGCATAGGGCCCTGCGACATGATTTTCTCGCAGCGGCGCGCATTCGATGGCGAAAGGGCGTTGCGGGATCGCAAAAGCCTTGCTAGTGGCACCGGCCTACCAGCTAGCCGGCTTGTCCGGTCAGTGTTTCACGTGCGGCCGTGGCGGAACTGGTAGACGCGCAACGTTGAGGTCGTTGTGGGCGAAAGCCCGTGGAAGTTCGAGTCTTCTCGGCCGCACCACTTTCCTCGTTTCTACCGACCCGGATCAGGACCACCCCCATGGGGGACATGTCGGTCCGTCCTGCGGGATCCTGTCAAAGCGGAGCACGGCGATGGCCGATTCGATCGACGACCAGATCATCGAAACGCCCGATGGCCCAATGACGTTCGCGCAGTGGAAGAAGAAGCACCCCGTGCAGCTCCCGTCGCGCCGCACCAAGGGCAAGAAGCTTCCCAACAAGGTGAAGTTGACGACCGACGAGGTTTAGTCGCCGGTCGTCGTTGCCAGGCCCCTGGGAGGGGGGATGGGGACCTGACAATCGGGGTTTGACTCCAGCACCCGGGACAAAGTCACGAGCGATAGCGGCGCAACGAAGCGAAGCCCGAATCGGTTGCCACGCCGCCAGCAGATTGCCGCAAAAATCGCGAGTCCGCCGGGATCGACGACGAGCTGGGCCGCCTGCCCTTGTGAAAAATGCTCGCAGAGCGACGGCGCGACCTCGAGTTTCGCGCCGCCGGTCGAGATGTCGACCAGCCTTGCAGCATACCAGTACCCCTCGACATTCAGCCTGACTGGTGCCGAAACCACGAATCGTGGCGATCGGGCGATCATCCCGGCGGCGTCGCGCGTCGCGAAGACGGGGTCGATCACATGCGGCTCGTCAAAATCGACCCCTGCGTGAAACCCGTCGACCCAGCGGACGGTGGCGCGAAGCAACGGCATGCCCCGCACCTTGATCTCGAGCGTCTCACCAAGCGCTGGCAGCGTGGTGAAGCGCGCCTTCAGACCGACGGTCGAAATGTCATGGACGAGACAGATCGAGCCGCGGTCGGCATGCATGACCCGGCCGATCAGCAGGACGGTCGCATGGCGTCGACCGGCCCGCCGGTCGCGGTCCGCCAGCCGGCGCAGAGCTGCCCCGCTCCCGGTGTCGCCGCCGGTTTCGTCCTCCTCGTCAGGCCCCGAGAGCACGCGCCGTCTCCCCGCCGCCATGCGATCGGGGGCCGCGACGCGCGATCACCACAGAACACTCTGTCGTCGCGCGATCGCGCCATCTGGTGCCTGAGCCTGGTCTGCCTTGCCGCACATTTGATATCCCCCGAACGGTGTCGGCGAACCGTGCTAGGCGCGGCTTAACTAATTACTACAAAACCGAAATTACTGTAATACCGTGCTGAATGCCGGTCAGCGTCGGGCGATCGCGGTGAGGTAGCCGGCGACCGCGTCATAGCCGGCTGCGCTCAGCGAGATTTCGATGCGACGCCGATCGGTCGGGTCGTTGACGCGGTCGATCAGCTTCAGCTTGTGGAGGTGCTCGATCCAGCGTTGCGACGTGGTGACCGGTGCATCCGCCATCGCGACCAGCGCCTTGACGTTGGTCGGCCGGTGATCGCGGTGCGAAACGAACAGTGCGACGAGCATGTCCCAGGCCGGCTCGTGAAACAATTCGCCCGGCAGGAAGCGACGGCGCAGTTTACGATGCGCCAGAATCTCCTTGGCCCGGGCGACGAGCATTTCCTCGCTGATCGGGCTCGTCGCATCATCGGCCCGCTGGTCGACGACCCGCGATGCCCGCGCCGTGAACTCCTCGCTGACGGCGGCCAGCCTCGATCCCAGATCCTTGATCAAGTCGGCAACGGATTCGTCTTTCACCACATGCTCCCGGTCGCCCACAGGGTCTTAAGCCCATAATGACCCAAATATGGCGGCACGCCGGCATAATGGTCAACATCATTCAGCTATCTGTTTTACCGCTCTATTCTTTTAGGTACACGCGATAGTCTCGGAACTTTCTTAAGATATGCAAAACGGGTTGAAATCTGTTCAGTTTGGTTGTGATTGGTGGCTTGCCCCGTGTGAGTTTTCGGGCTGCAACAGGTAGAATTTTGTACCAATGTGAAACCAATATAAGGTTTGATCGCTTTTGCCCGCGTCCGGCATGATCCTCCGGCTCGGATGCCCTCCTCGGAGATACGCGATGAATGCTGCACGCACCTATGAGCTTCTGCAGGAAGCCTGTCGCGCGCTCGAACAGGCGGGCGATCATGCGATTGCGGCCTATGTCGGTGTCAGCATGGCGATGGTCGAGGAGAAATACCTGGTCGGGCACGACCATCTCGACCCGATCGATCAGGACTGAAGCCAGCGCGGTTCCGAATGCCAAGGGCTTGTTATGGCCGCATGTCGGGCCGATGTCCGGACGTCACGCGTTGGCCGTATCAACCGTGCGAAAGGATGTCGTGCCCGCTTCCCTGCCTGCCTATCTGAACGCGATCGGGACTGCGGTCCCCGGCCATGACATTCACGAGGCGTTTATCCGCTGGGCACGCGACCGGGTCGATGCCCGTTCGGCCAAACTCTTCGATCGGATGGCGGGTCGATCGGGTATCACGCATCGCTGGTCGGTGCTGCCGCCGACCGAGGCAATCGCGGTCGCTGACGGCGTCGACGGCGACGACACGCAGCGGCTGCACGCCGGGTCCCCGGTCGATCCCGGCGGCTTTTACGCGATCGATCCGCATCCCGGCACCGCCGAGCGGATGGCCATCTATGCCGACGCCGCACCCGGTCTTGCGCTCGAGGCGATCGCCGCGCTTCAGGAAACGATCGCGCTCGGCACGATAACGCATCTGGTGGTGGCGAGCTGCACCGGGTTCGTCGCGCCCGGCATCGACCAGATCATCGCCCGCAGGCTCGCGCTGCCCGCGACGGTCGAGCGGCTGCTGATCGGGTTCATGGGATGCTATGCCGCGGTCGTCGCTCTCCGCAGCGCGCGGCATATCGTCCGGTCAGAGCCCGGGGCGCGCGTCCTGGTCGTCACCGTCGAATTGTCCACGCTGCACCTGCAGGCGGTGTCCGAGATCGAGCCGCTGCTGGCGATGCTCCAGTTCGGCGACGGTGCCGCCGCGGCGCTGGTGACCAGCGATCAGAGCGGATTCGAACTCGAAGCGCCGTTCGCCACCGCATTGCCCGACAGCGAGGCACTGATCCGCTGGGACATCACCGACCAGGGCTTTGCGATGCACCTGTCCGGAGAAGTGCCGGGGCGGATCGCGCAGGCGCTTGCCGATCCCGCCTTCCGTGCCGCCGCGAGCGGCGGGCGCCCCGCGGACACGGTCGACGGATGGGCGGTCCATGCCGGCGGGCGATCGATCCTCGATGCGGTCGAGCATGCCCTGACGCTCCCGGCGGATGCACTCGACGCGTCGCGCGCGGTGCTGTCGGCGAACGGCAACATGTCGTCGGCGACGCTGATGTTCGTGCTGCAGCGGTTGCTCGCCGGGCCGGACATCGCGCGGGGCGTCGCGCTGGCGTTCGGCCCGGGTCTCGCAGCCGAGGGTATCGGCTTCCGAAGCGCACCGCGATGCTGACGACGCGAGCGCAGGCCGAGGAACTGATGGACTCCGACGACCTGTCGCCGGAGACCTATGCCGCGGTGGTCGCCGATCTCGCGAAGGTGAATGTCGTGACGATGGCGGCGCGTCCGACGCTTGCCTTTCTGAAGCGGGTCATCGCGGGGCGGACACGGCTGAGGCTGCTCGATGTCGGGTTCGGCGATGGCGACATGCTGAGGACGATCGAGCGCTGGGCAGGCAGGCGAGGCGTGGACACCGAACTGGTCGGGGTCGACCTCAATCCCCGCAGCGAACAGGCCGCGCGCATGCATACGGACACGGGATCGACGATCCGCTATGTCACGGGGGATTACGCCGATCTTGCCGGTAAGACGGGTGGGGAACCCCGCTGGGATGCGATCGTCAGCAGCCTGGTCGCGCACCATATGAGCCATGCGCAACTGATCGCCTTTCTGCGGTTCATGGACACGCATGCGCGATGCTGGCTGATCAACGATCTGCATCGCCACGGGTTTGCGCATCGCGGATTTCCGATTCTCGCACGGCTCGCGCGCTGGCATCCGATGGTGCGTCACGACGGGACGCTGTCGATCGCGCGGTCGTACCGGCCCGACGAATGGCCGGCGATCCTCGACGAGGCGGGGATCCGCGGTGCGCGCGTGTTCCGGGCGTTCCCGTTCCGACTGTGCGTCGAACGGCTGCGGTGACCGCGACGCGCGCGCTGATCGTCGGCGGCGGGCCGGCAGGAGCGGCGGTCGCGATCGAGCTTGCACGCGCGGGCCTGCCGCATCTGTTGATCGAGCGTAGCCGCGAGACGGGCGACGCCTTGTGCGGCGGGTTCCTGAGCTGGCGGACGCTCGATACGCTGGCGAGGCTGGGAATCGATCCTGATCAGCTCAACCCGGCGCGAACGACGACCGTCCGGATCTTCGCCGGTAGCCACGTCGCGCATGCCGCGCTGCCAAGGCCTGCGCTATCGGTATCGCGACGGCGGCTCGATACCGTTCTGCTCGCCGCCGCGGTGGCGCAGGGCGCAGCGATCGAACGCGGGGTGACCGTCCGGGCGATCGAAGACGGCCAGGTGCGGACCGCCGATGGCGCGGTGATCGCCGCGCCCGCGCTGTTCCTGGCGAACGGCAAGTCGGATGTCCGCGGGACCGCACGGCCGGCAAGCGCCCGCGGCACAGATCCGACGCTCGGGATACGCGTCCGCATCATGCCCCCGCCGGCGATGGCCCGAGCGCTGGCGGGGCAGATCGACCTGTATCTCTTCGACCGGGGCTATGCCGGCCTTGCGATGCAGGAGGATGGCAGCGCGAATCTGTGCATGGCAGTACATCGCTCGCGGTTGCAGGAAGCGGGAACGCCGGCGGATCTGCTCGCCGAGCTCGGCCGCGCAATGCCTGTGCTTGGCGAATGGGTCGCCGCGATCGCGCCGGATGCGACGATCGATGCGATCGCCAACGTCCCCTATGGCTGGCGCCAGACGACGGGGCAGGCGGGGCAGTACAGGCTGGGCGATCAGGCGGGGGTGATCCCCTCGCTGGCGGGCGAGGGCATGGGCATCGCGCTGGCCAGCGGACTTGCCGCCGCGCGCGCCTATCGCACCGACGGGGCAGGGGGGGGCAGCG
>NZ_JRVI01000205.1:0-15564 GCF_000783375.1 Sphingomonas sp. Ant20 | reverse complement strand
ACGCGCCGCGGCCGCGAATCGAAGAGCAGGCCGAGTTCGGGCGCGTCGACCACGGGCTCGGAGAGCAGGTCCTGCAGGTCCATCGGCGCGGCACTCGGCAGCGGGGTCAGCTTGGGGCTGCCGCTGCGCGCCGAGGTGGCGACGTCGCCGATCTTCACGGTGATGGGGCGGCGCGAGACCGCGGGGCCGAGCGCCATGAAGGTGCCGCGCTGGAGGTCGCGGATCGCCTCCGCCTGACGCCGCTCCATGCCGAGCAGATCGGCAGCGCGTGCCATGTCGATGTCGAGGAAGGTGCGGCCCATCAGGAAGTTCGACGCTTCCGCCGCGACGTTCTTGGCGAGCTTGGCCAGACGCTGAGTCGCGATCACGCCGGCGAGACCACGCTTGCGGCCGCGGCACATCAGGTTGGTCATCGCCGCCAGCGATGCGCGGCGGACCTCTTCGGACACTTCGCCGCCGGTGACGGGCGCGAACATCTGCGCCTCGTCGACGACCACCAGCACCGGATACCAATGCTCGCGCGGCGCATCGAACAGCGCGGAGAGGAACGATGCGGCACAGCGCATCTGCCCTTCGACCTCGAGTCCCTCGAGGCTGAGCACCGCGGACGTCCGGTGTTCGCGCAGGCGGGTGGCGATGCGCGCGATCTCGCGTTCGCTATAGTCGCCCGCCTCGATCACGACATGGCCATGCGGTCCCGCGAGCGTCACGAAATCGCCCTCCGGGTCGATCACGATCTGCTGTACATGCCCCGCCGACCGTTCGAGCAGGCGGCGCAGCAGATGCGATTTTCCCGATCCCGAATTGCCCTGCACCAGCAGGCGCGTGGCGAGAAGTTCCTCCAGGTCGACGCCGACGGCCGTACCATTGCCGTCGGTGCCCATATTCACGCTAACCGTCATGCCGCGCGTTTGGCAGGTGCGGGCGCATCGGGGCAAGGAGTCTTTCGCGGGTCTCGTCGCAAGCGCGGTTTTGCGCGCTGGCTTAATCCGCAATCGCGGTTACGCCTTTCGCCATGGCTACATCCTCTCCGCTCGACGATCTTTCGCACCGCCTGCTCGGCAAGCCCCCCCGGCGAGCTCAACGACGAGCAGCGCCGCGTGCTCGCGGGGATCGAGGCGGGGACCACGGTCAGCCGCGACGCCGCCGACCTGGCCGACGAACGCGCTACGTTCGGCGAGCGGCTCTCGGACCGGGTTGCGGCGGTCGGTGGGTCGTGGGGGTTCATCATCGCGTTCACTGCGGTGCTGCTCGGCTGGATGATCCTCAATTCGGACATCCTCACGCATTTCAACGCGGCGTTCGATCCCTATCCCTACATCTTCCTCAACCTGCTGCTGTCGACGGTCGCGGCGATCCAGGCGCCGATCATCATGATGAGCCAGAACCGGCAATCGGCGAAGGACCGGCTCGCCGCGAGCCTCGATTACGAGACCAATCTGCGCGCCGAGCTCGACATTTTTGCGCGTGCATCACAAGATCGACCATCTGGTGCTCGCGCGGCTCGACGCGATTGAGGGAAAAAATCGATGCTCTGGCGAAATCGGGTGCCGGAGCCTAAGAGCGGCGCATCAGCTATAGAGGCACAGATGGCAGGCCATTCCAAATATAAGAACATCATGCATCGCAAGGGTGCGCAGGACAAGAAGCGCTCGTCGCGTTCAGCAAGCTCAGCCGGGAAATCACGGTCGCGGCCAAGATGGGCCTGCCCGATGTTGACATGAACCCGCGCCTGCGCGCCGCGGTGAACGCGGCCAAGGCGGCGTCGCTGCCCAAGGAGAACATCCAGCGCTCGATCGACAAGGCGAGCCGCGGCGATGCCGAGAATTACGAAGAGATCCGCTATGAGGCTTCGGGCCGGGCGGCGTGTCGCTGATCATCGAGGCACTGACCGACAACCGCAACCGTACCGCAACCAACGTGCGCGTCGCGGTCGGCAAGAATGGCGGTAACCTGGGTGCCGGCGGGTCGGTCAGCCATGCGTTCGACCGCGTCGGGCTCATTTCCTATCCGGCGAGCGCGGGCGATGCCGACACGGTGTTCGAGGCTGCGCTTGAGGCGGGGGCCGAGGACGTGACGTCGAGCGAGGACGGGCACGAGGTCTGGACCGCGCAGGGCGATCTGCACGAAGTCGCCAAGGCGCTCGAGGCGAAGCTCGGCGAGGCCGAGGGCGCGAAGCTCGCCTGGCGGCCGCAGACGATGGTCGCGGTCGATGCGGACGATGCGGCGACCTTGTTTAAGCTGATCGACGCGCTCGACGATGACGACGACGTGCAGACGGTGTGGGGCAATTACGAGATCTCGGACGAGATCATGGAGACGCTGGGTTGAGCCAGTGAGAAGGAAGATTGGTTCGCGCGGAGGCGCGGAGGCGCGGAGAGTGGCGCTTCGTGCATGCGTCCTCCGCGCCAGCGGCGTCACACCCGCAGGCATGCCCGATGGCGTGAAGGTCGCGCTTACGCGCGACAGCGGTCAGAAGCGCACCCCCTCCGCGCCTCCGCGCCTCCGCGCGAACCAGTCTTCTTTCTTCGCATGATCATCCTCGGACTAGACCCCGGCCTCGGCACCACGGGCTGGGGCGTCATTCGGGCGGATGGGAACCGGCTGAGCCATATTGCGAATGGCCAGATCCGGACCGATCCGTCGATGGCGCTGCCGCGGCGGTTGACGGCATTGTATTCGGCGTTGCTCGACGTGATCCGCGCCGAGCGACCCGATGGCGCCGCGGTCGAGGAGGTGCTCGGCAACACCAATGCGCAGTCGACGCTGAAGCTGGGGCAGGCGCGCGGCGTGGTGCTGCTCGCGGCGGCGGGGGCGGGGCTGCATATCGGCGAATACCACCCCTCGACCGTCAAGAAGGGCGTTGTCGGCACCGGCGGCGCGGACAAGAAACAGATCCAGGCGATGATGGCGGTGTTGCTGCCCGGTGCGAAACTCGCCGGCCCCGATGCCGCCGACGCGCTGGCGGTGGCGATCACGCACGCGCATCATGTCGCGAGCGCGGCGGCGCTGTCGCGACGCACGGGAGTAGGCGCATGATCGTCCATCTGAAGGGCCGGCTCGATTCGACCGGGATCGACCATGCGGTGATCGATGTCGGCGGGGTCGGCTATCTGGTCGGCGCGTCGGCGCGCACGCTGTCGGCACTCGGGCCGATCGGCGAGGCCTGCACCGTCTTCACCGAACTGCTGGTCGGCGAGGATTTCCAGCGGCTCGTCGGATTTTCGAGCGCGGACGAGCGCGACTGGTTCCGGTTGCTGACCGCGGTGCAGGGCGTCGGCGCGCGGGTTGCGCTCGCGATCCTGTCCGCGCTCGAACCCGTCGACCTGTCGCGGGCGATCGCCAGCGGCGACAAGGCGATGGTCGCGCGCGCGAACGGCGTCGGGCCGAAGCTCGCCCAGCGTATCGTCATGGAATTGAAGGACAAGGTCGGCGGGATCGCGCTCGGGCTCGGGCCCGCGGTGGTCAATGCGGCGCCGGGCGCGTCGGCGGATGCGGTGTCGGCGATGCTCAACCTGGGCTTCCGGCCCGCTGAGGCGAGCGTCGCGGTGGCGGCGGCGGACGAGGAACTGGGGCCGGGCGCGACGCTCGACGCGCTCGTCCGGCTGGCGCTGCGCAAGGCGTCAAAGCCCTAGTCTCAGTCGGTCTTGGGCCGTTTGGCGGACCGGCGGGGCGCGGGGCCGGGGCCGAACGCGTCGAGCGCGTCGGCATTGGTGCGGCCCCAGTCGTAGAGCAGATTGACCGGCTCGACGAACCGCCTGCCGAGCGGCGTCAGGCGATATTCGACCGCGGGGGGCATCGTCGCGAGTACGTCGCGCAAGATCAGCCCGCTGGTCTCCATGTCGCGCAGCGTCTGCGTCAGCATCTTCTTCGAAATGCCGGGCAGGCTGCGGTGGAGGACGCCGGTGCGCGCGCCGCCCTCGTGCCGCGCGTCGAGCGTGTGGAGGACCATGCTCGTCCATTTGGTCGCAAACAGGTCGAGCACCCGGCGCGGTGCGCAGTCCTCGCGCCAGTCGTCGGCAACCGGGGCGGGATCGTGATCGGGGGGCGTTGTCATACTGGGTCCCTGAACGTCGCTGGGTCCCAAAAGGTGCCCGGAGCCCCGAATGGTGCCGTCTAGAACGCGTCGCGGGCGATGCCTAGCTACTGCATTCAAGTGAAACGGAGAATGACGATGGCCCGGACGGCATTGGTGGTTGGCACGAGCGGTATTGTCGGCAGCGCGACGGCGGCGCTGCTGATCGAACAGGGATGGACGGTCCATGGCCTCGCGCGGCGTCCGTCTGACCAGCCCGGCGTGCACCCGGTCGCCGCCGACCTGACCGATGCGGCAGGCACCGCCGCCGCGCTAAAGGATCTGGCGCCCGACGCGGTGTTCGTTTCGACCTGGTCGCGCCAGGCGACCGAGGCGGAGAATATCCGCGTCAACGGCGCGATGGTCCGCAACCTGCTCGACGGCCTGCGTCCCGCCAAGTCGGTGCGGCATGTCGCGCTGGTGACGGGCCTGAAGCATTATCTCGGGCCGTTCGAGGCGTATGGTAAGGGCGTGCTGCCGCAGACGCCGTTCCGCGAGGAGCAGGGCCGGCTCGAGGTCGAGAACTTCTATTATGCGCAGGAGGACGAGGTGTTCGCCGCGGCCGAACGTGACGGCTTCAGCTGGAGCGTGCATCGTCCGCATACGGTGATCGGCAAGGCGGTCGGCAATGCGATGAACATGGGGACGACGCTGGCGGCCTATGCGACCCTGTGCCGCGAGACCGGGCGGCCGTTCCGCTTTCCGGGATCGGCGGCGCAGTGGAACGGGCTGACCGACATGACCGACGCGCGGCAGCTCGCAGCGCAGCTCGTCTGGGCGACGACGACGCCCGAGGCGGCGAACCAGGACTTCAACATCGTCAATGGCGACGTGTTCCGCTGGAGCTGGATGTGGTCGCGCATCGCGGACTGGTTCGGGATCGAGGCGGCGCCGTTCGACGGGACGGTCGTGCCGCTCGAAGAGCAGATGGCGGACGACGCGGTGGTGTGGCAGCGGATCGCAGAGCGCGAGGGGCTGGTCGAGGCCGATCTCACGCGTCTCGCCTCGCCGTGGCACACCGACGCCGATCTCGGCCGGCCGATCGAGGTCGTCACCGACATGGGCAAGAGCCGGCGGATGGGCTTTACGCGCTACCAGCCGACCGACGACGCGTTCTTCGACCTCTTCGCACAGCTCCGCGCGGACCGGCTGATCCCGTGAATCGGATAGACCGGTCGGGCGGGACGCGCGCGACGGGGTGACAGGGGCGGGCGTGAACGGGTAGGGAACGGGCTTGATGACCGATGCCGAACGCCTGCTCACGCCAGCCCGCCGCCCCGAGGACGTGGATGCGGCGCTGCGCCCCAAGAATCTCGACGAATTCGTCGGGCAGAAGGCCGCGCGCGAGAATCTGCGGATCTTCATCCAGGCGGCCAAGCACGCGGCGATGCGCTCGACCATGTGCTGTTCTTCGGGCCGCCGGGACTCGGCAAGACCACGCTCGCGCAGATCGTCGCGCGAGAGATGGGGGTGGGGTTCCGCGCCACTTCGGGGCCGGTGATCGCCAAGTCGGGCGACCTCGCCGCGCTGCTGACCAATCTCGAGGATGGCGACGTGCTGTTCATCGACGAGATCCACCGGTTGCAGCCCGCGGTCGAGGAGGTGCTGTATCCGGCGATGGAGGACCGCGCGCTCGACCTGATGATTGGCGAGGGGCCCTCGGCACGCAGCGTGCGGATCGACCTGCCGCGCTTTACTCTGGTCGGCGCGACGACGCGGCAGGGGCTGTTGACGACGCCGCTGCGCGATCGCTTCGGCATCCCGGTGCGGCTGCAATTCTATACTGTCGATGAGCTTGAACGCGTGGTGACGCGTGCGGCTGGGCTGCTCGGGCTCGCGATTTCGAAGGACGGGGCGATGGAGGTGGCGCGGCGCGCACGCGGCACGCCGCGCATCGCCGGGCGGCTGCTCCGCCGGGTTCGCGACTTTGCCGATGTCGCGGGCGCCGAGATCGTCGACGCGCGTACCGCCGACGCCGCGCTCAACCGGCTCGAGGTCGATGCGCTGGGGCTCGACGCGATGGACCGGCGCTATCTGATGATGATCGCCGACATTTATCGCGGCGGGCCGGTCGGGGTCGAAACGCTGGCGGCAGGCCTCAGCGAACCGCGCGATACGATCGAGGAGGTGATCGAGCCCTATCTGATCCAGCTCGGCCTGGTCGCGCGGACCGCGCGCGGGCGGTGCATGAACGCGGGCGGCTGGAAGCATCTCGGACTCAACCCCCCGGTCGGGAGCCAGGACGGGCTGTTCGACGTTTGAGGCGGGGCATGCAGCAATGACGTTCGACCGGGCTTGCGCAGAAGAATACTTTTGTTGCGTGGCACACAAGCGCTTGATCTGGTAGCTCCTCCCCATGCCCGTTTCGGCCGCCGCCTCCGCCCGCGAGATCCTCACCAGCCTTCACGACGTGATGGCCGCGCGCACGACCGCGCAAGCCAAGCTTAATTCGGTCGTCGGCATCATCGCCGCGGCGATCGATAGCGAGGTCTGTTCGATCTACCTCCTGCGCGAGGGCGTGCTCGAGCTGTTCGCGACGCGCGGCCTTGCGCAGGAGGCGGTGCACGTCACCAAGCTGGCGCTGGGCGAGGGGCTGGTCGGCACGATTGCGCAGCAGGTCGAGGTGCTCAATCTCGACGAGGCGGCGAGCCATCCCGATTTCGCCTACAAGCCCGAGACCGGCGAGGAGCGCTATCACAGCTTTGCCGGGGTTCCGATCATCCGGCGTGAACGCGCGGTCGGCGTTCTTGCAGTGCAGCATGCCGAAACGCGCAAATATCAGGACGTCGAGATCGAGGCGCTGCAGACCGTCGCGATGGTGCTGAGCGAGCTGATCGCCAATGCCGGGCTGATCGACACCGCGGGCGGCGGGTCGGATCGCCCGCAGTCGACCGCGGCGATGCGGATCCCGGGGCAGAAGCTGGTCGACGGGATGGGCGCGGGCTTTGCCGTGTTCCACCAGCCGCGCATCCATATCGAGCATACCGTCGCCGAGGACACCGATGCCGAGCGGCACCGCGTCTATGCCGCGTTCGACAAGATGCGCGAAGGCATCGAGCGAATGACGCGCGAGGCCGAGTTCGGCGTCGGCGGCGAGCATGAGGAGGTCCTCGAGACCTACAAGATGTTCGCCTATGACGAGGGCTGGGCGCGGCGGATCAACGAGGCGATCGATTCCGGGCTGACCGCCGAGGCGGCGATCGAGCGCGTCCAGCAGCGCACCCGCCAGCGGATGCGGCAGATCGACGATCCGCTGCTCGCCGACCGGATGCACGATCTGGAGGATCTGGCGAACCGCCTGCTGCGGATCGTGTCGGGCCAGATGGGTACCGCGGCGCAGATGGGGCTCAGGCAGGACACGATCCTGATCGCGCGTAATCTGGGGCCGGCCGAATTGCTCGAATATGACAAGCGCCGGTTGAAGGGGGTAATCCTTGAGGAAGGGTCGCTCACCGCGCATGTCACGATCGTCGCGCGGGCGATGGGCGTGCCGGTGCTCGGCCGTGTCCGCGACGTCCGGCGGCTGATCGCCGAGGGCGACCTGCTGCTGCTCGACAGTGCCGACGCCAATGTGTTCGCGCGGCCCTCCGCTGCGATGGAGGAGGCGTTCGAGGCACGGCTTGCGCTGCGGCAGAAGCGCAGGGCGGCGTTTGCGGCGCTGCGCGACGTGCCGCCGATCACGAAGGATGGCCACCGGCTGACGCTGATGGTCAATGCCGGGCTGCGCGACGATGCGGCCGCGCTCGACATCACCGGCGCGGACGGGATCGGCCTGTTCAGGACCGAATTCCAGTTTCTCGTATCCGCGACGCTGCCGCAGCGCGAGCGCCAGCAGCGGCTGTACCGCGAGGTACTGGAGGTGGCGGGCGATCGGCCGGTGATCTTCCGGACCGTCGATATCGGCGGCGACAAGGCGCTGCCCTATCTCAACAAGGCCGCCGCGGATGAGGAAAATCCGGCGATGGGCTGGCGCGCGCTGCGGCTGGGGCTCGAGCGCGACGGACTGATGAAGGTGCAGGCGCGCGCGCTATTGGAAGCAGCGGCGGGGCGCACGCTCAACGTCATGTTCCCGATGGTCAGCGAGCCTGGGAGTTCGACGAGGCCAAGGCGCTGTTCGAGGCGCAGCGGAGCTGGCTGGCGGGGCGCGGGCGCAAGCTGCCGACGACGATCCGCTACGGCGCGATGCTCGAGGTGCCAGCGCTTGCCGAGATGCTCGACATCCTGCTGCCCAAGATCCAGTTCCTGTCGGTCGGCACCAATGACCTGACACAGTTCCTGTTTGCCGCCGACCGCGCCAATCCCAAGCTCGCCGAGCGCTATGACTGGCTGAGCCCGTCGATTTTGCGGTTCCTTGCCCGGCTCGTCGAGCCTGCGCGCGCGGCCGGTGTCGATCTCGGCGTGTGCGGCGAGATGGGCGGGCGTCCGCTCGAGGCGATGGCGCTGGCGGGGATCGGGATCGACCGGCTGTCGATCACCCCGGCGGCGGTCGGGCCGATCAAGGCGATGGCGCGCTCGCTCGATCTGGCGGCGATCACCGCGAAGATGACGGCCCTGCTCGCCGATCCACCGCGCGACATGCGCGCCGTGCTGACCGACTGGGCAACGGAAAACGGTGTCGAGCTGGCCTGACGCGCGGGTTTCGCTAGGGCCTTCGCGTTGACATGGGTTATTGGCTCTGGAACATGACCCGCCTTGATGGGCGCGCGCTACAGCCCATAATCGGAGACAAGAATGGACGACGTCGCAACCGGGCAGATCCCTCCGCCCGCCTCGCCCGAACGGGCCGGCGATATCCTGCGTGCAACGCGCGAGGCACAGGGGCTGACGATCGCCGATGTCGGGGGCCGGACGCGCGTGCCGCTGCGGCATCTCGAGGCGATCGAGGCGTCTGATTACGCGACTTTGCCGTCGTCGACCTATGCGGTCGGGTTCGCTAAGGCCTATGCCCGCGCGGTCGGCGCGGACGAGGTGCGGGTGGCCAATCTCGTGCGCGCCGAGCTCGGCAAGATCGTGCGCCGCACGCCCGAATACGAACCCTATGAAATGTCCGATCCGTCGCGCGTACCCTCGCGCGGCGTTGCGGTGATCGCGCTCGGCATCGCGCTGGCCGTGCTGATCCTGGTCGGCATCTGGTACGGGACCGACCTGTTCCGTGGCGGCGCGACCACGTCCGGGTCTGCGGCGGGATCGGTGGCGACGGTCGCCGAAGTGCCCAGCCCGACGCCGGCCTCCCCCGCAGCGACGCCCGCGGCGCCGGCGCTGGAGACCGGGCAGGTCACGCTTGCCGCGACCGACGAGGTGTGGATGCGCGTCTATGATGCCGACAACAAGACGCTGTATCTGGGGACGATGAAGGCCGGCGACCGGTTCGACGTGCCGCGCGACGCGAAGGATCCGATGATCAACGTCGGTCGCCCGGACAAGCTGACGGTCACGCTCAACGGCTCGAACGTGCCGCCGCTGGGAACCGGCGAACGCGCGATCAAGGACGTCCGCGTCGGCGCCCCGGCGATTGCCGCACGGCTGAACGGCGCGCCTGCCGCGAGCGGTGGCGATGCCGTCGCCGAGGGGGCACCGGGCAATGCATCGGGAACGCCTTAAGGCTGGCGACAGGAATGATGTTGCAGCTATATCGCTCGTCTTATCCAGTGCCCCGGGGGGTATAGCCCATGCATAAGTCCATCATCGTCGGCATTCTGCTTGCCGGTGCATCGCTGCCCGTCGCGGCATCCGCACAGTCGAACGTCGAAGGTCGTGTCGGCAAGCTCGAAAGCGAGATGCGCGCGGTCCAGCGCAAGGTGTTCCCGGGCGGGGCAGGGCAGCTGCTGCAGCCCGAGGTGACGGGTCCGCAGACGACCGCAGGCCCCGGTCCTGGCACGCCCGCCACCAGCGCGGTCGCCGATCTGGCGCAGCGCGTGACCTCGCTCGAACAGCAGATTGCGTCGATGACCGGGCAGGTCGAGCAGACCGAGTACAAGATCCGCCAGCTGCAGGAGCAGTTCGACGCGTATCGGCGTGCAACCGACGACCGGATGAAGCTGATCGAGGCCGCCCGGACGAACAGCGCGCCCGGTGCAGCCGGAACGGCCGTCGAGGGCACGGGGGGGCCGGACGAGGACGCCGGGCCGCCGGCGCGGCCATCGGGGGCCACCGCCGCCGCGCGGCCAGCAAACGCAGTCGAGAAGCCGTCGACCGGCAATCCGGCCGAGGACGAGTATCTCTACGGCTATCGGCTGTGGGCGGCCAAGAGCTATGCCGAGGCGCAGACGCAGCTGAAGAAGGTGGTCGCGACCTATCCGAAGGACCGGCGCGCGAGCTATGCACAGAATCTGCTCGGCCGCGCCTATCTCGACGAGGGCAAGCCGAGCCTCGCGTCGATGGCATTCTACGACAATTACAAGAAGATGCCCGATGGTGAGCGGGCGTCCGAAAGCCTCTATTATCTCGGCCAGTCGCTGACCAAGCTGAACAAGTCCGCCGATGCGTGCAAGGTGTATGACGAGCTCAACGACGTCTATGGCGCCAAGCTCTCACGCGACATGACCGCCAAGGTCGCTGCCGGACGAGCCACCGCCAAGTGCAAGTGAGCGCAGATCGCGGCGTGTGGTGGCCGGCAGGATGAGCGATCCTGTCCTCACCGAGGAGGCCCAGCGTTTTGCAGCGGAGGTTGCAAGGCTTGGCGCGGGGCTGACATCGCCCGTGCTCGCGGTGTCGGGCGGACCCGACAGCATGGCGATGCTGACGCTCGCGCAGGAATCGCTCGGGACTGGTTTCACCGTGGCCAGCGTCGACCATCGTCTGCGCCCCGAAGCCGCGGGCGAATCGGCGATGGTGGCGGCGCATTGCGCGACGTTCGGCATCCGCCACGCGACGCTGGCACCGACCGAGCCGATCACCGGGGCGAGCATTCAGGCGCAGGCGCGCACCGTCCGCTATGCGCTGCTCGCGGACCATGCGCGCGCGATCGGTGCGGGATGCGTGCTCACCGCGCACCATGCCGACGACCAGGCCGAGACGTTCCTGATGCGCGCCGCGCGCGGGTCGGGACTGGCGGGGCTGGCAGGCGTGCGCGCCCGGACCGAGGTCGCGGGCATCCCCGTCATCCGGCCGCTGCTCGACTGGCGCCGGGCGGAGCTTCGCGCGATCGTCCGCCGCGCCGAGGTGCCGTTCTTCGACGATCCGTCGAACCACGACGATCGGCATGACCGCACGCGGTTTCGTCGGTTGCTCGGCGCGAACGAATGGCTGGGCAACCCCAATCTGGCGCGCGCGGCCGCGGCACTGGCGGAGGCGGATGCCGATGTCCGCGCTGCGGTCGAATGGCTCTGGGCCGACCGTGCGAAAGTCGCGGCGGGCGAGGTCCGGCTGACCGTCGGCGACGTGCCGCGCGAGCTTTTGCGCCGCATGGTCCGGCGCGCGATCGGCGTGGTGCGCGACGCGGTGACGGAGGCTGCGCGCGATGGCGCCGAGCCGGACGCGGTTGCGGCGATCGAGGGCGACTGGAGCGCGGCGGTCAATATCGAACGGCTGCTCGATGCGTTGATCGCGGGCAAGCGCGCGACTCAGGCGGGGGTGATCGCATCGCCGCGCGCGGGCGTCTGGCGCTTCCGTCCCGCGCCGCCACGTCGCTCGGTGTAGATTCGTCCCGCGCGGACACATTGATTGCTGCCAAGTCGCGGCTTGTTCCATTGCCATTAACCTGCGCGCGCTTATCTTGTAGGTTCGAAAGGTATCCGGCACCCATGAACGACAATGACAATCGAGGGGACAACCGCGGCAACAAGCCACAGGGCCCCGAAAATGGCAGCCCGTGGATGAAGAGCCTGCTCATTTGGGTAGGCATTCTCGTCGCGCTGGCGCTGTTCGTGACCATGTTCGACGGCCGCACCGCGACCTCGAGCGGCAACACGATCGCCTATTCGGCGTTCCTCGACAAGGTCGACGAGGGCACCGTTAAGGACGTGAACATCTCGCGCGACATCATCTCGGGTACGTTGTCGAGCGGCGAGAAGTTCAAGGCCTATCCGATCCAGGACGCGACGCTGGTTCCCAAGCTGCGCGAAAAGGGCGTGGCGATCAGCGCGAAGCCCGAGGAAGGGCCGTCGATGCTGGCGCTGCTCCTCTATCAGTCGCTGCCGTTCCTGCTGTTCCTCGGCATCGCGTTTTTCGTCCTGAAGCAGATGCAGAAGAATTCCGGCTCTGGCGCGATGGGCTTCGGCAAGAGCCGCGCGAAGATGCTGACGCAGAAGGAAGGCAAGGTCACCTTTGCCGACGTCGCGGGCATCGACGAGGCGCGTGAGGAACTGGAAGAGATCGTCGAGTTCCTGAAGGATCCGACCAAGTTCGCCCGCCTCGGCGGCAAGATCCCCAAGGGCGCATTGCTGGTCGGCTCGCCGGGTACCGGCAAGACGCTGCTCGCCCGCGCGATCGCTGGCGAGGCGGGTGTGCCGTTCTTCACGATCTCGGGTTCCGATTTCGTCGAGATGTTCGTCGGCGTCGGCGCGAGCCGCGTGCGCGACATGTTCGAGCAGGCCAAGAAGTCCGCGCCGTGCATCGTCTTCATCGACGAGATCGACGCGGTCGGTCGCCACCGCGGTGCAGGCTTGGGCAACGGCAATGATGAGCGCGAGCAAACGCTGAACCAGCTGCTGGTCGAGATGGACGGCTTCGAGGCCAACGAAGGCATCATCATCATCGCCGCGACCAACCGTCCCGACGTGCTCGACCCTGCGCTGCTGCGTCCGGGCCGCTTCGATCGCCAGGTCGTCGTGCCGCGGCCGGATATCGAGGGCCGGATCAAGATTCTCGAAGTGCACATGAAGAAGGTGCCGCTGGCACCCGACGTCGATGCCCGCGTCATCGCACGTGGTACGCCGGGCTTCTCGGGTGCCGATCTCGCCAACCTCGTCAACGAGGCGGCGCTGCATGCGGCGCGCAAGGGCAAGCGCCTGGTGGCGATGGCCGAGTTCGAGGAGGCCAAGGACAAGGTCATGATGGGCGCCGAGCGTCGCTCCATGGTCATGACCGACGACGAGAAGCGGATGACCGCGTATCACGAGGCCGGCCATGCCGTCGTCGCGATGCACGAGGCCGCGTCGGATCCGATCCACAAGGCGACGATCATCCCGCGCGGTCGTGCGCTGGGCATGGTCATGCGTCTGCCCGAGCGTGACAGCTACAGCTATCACCGCGACAAGATGTACGCGAACCTCGCGGTGTCGATGGGTGGTCGTGTCGCCGAGGAGGTCATCTTCGGCTACGACAAGGTCTCGTCGGGCGCGAGCGGCGACATCCAGTACGCCACGGGTCTGGCACGCGACATGGTCACGCGTTGGGGCATGTCGGACAAGGTCGGGCCACTCGAATATGGCGAGCCCGAGGGTGAATCGTTCCTCGGTTACTCGTCGAGCCGTCCGTCGCGCATGTCGAACCAGACCGCGCAGCTGATCGACGACGAGATCAAGCGGATCGTCGAAGGCGGTCTCGATCGTGCCAAGCAGGTGCTGAGCGATCATGTCGACCAGCTCCACACGGTCGCGGGCGCGCTGCTCGAATATGAGACGCTGACGGGTGACGAGATCAAGCAGCTGATCGCTGGCGAAGATCTCGACCGGCCGGACCCGGGTGCGAAGGCAAGCCTCGTACCAAAGGCGGGGACGTCGATCCCCAAGACCCGGCGACCCAATGGGCCGTTCGGAACGCCGACCCCGCTAGGCGCCTGATCCGGTTCAGCGGCTAGTCAGCTAAATGCCTCCATGGGCGGTCTTTTCTTCGGAAAGGCCGCCCATGTCGTATGTGCTTCCCAAGGCCGTGATTGCCGCGATGCTCGTGGGCGGGATGGCGATGCCCGCGTCCGCGGCGATGACCGTGGGGACGTTTCTCGCCCGCGCCAATGCGTTGCGCGATCAGGGGCCGATGGCGCTGATGTCGCCCGACTTCCCGGCACTTAAGGCCGAGGCGAAGGCCGCGACGACGCAGCTGAAGGCCGAACGTGCAACGCGCGCCGCGGCAGGCAAGCCGCCGATCGCCTGCGTCCCCGAGGGGGAGTCGGTGGGAATCATGGACATGCTCGACGGCCTGTCGGACTTGCCGGCGAGTTATCAGAAGCGGCCGTTGAAGGACGGCTATGCGCGCGTGCTGGCAAACTTATACCCGTGTCGGTGAGCGCGTGAGCCGGACGCGGAGAGGGGCTCGTCGAGGCGAGGCCAAGCAATCGCTGGCGGCCAGGTCTACTCCGTCAGGCCGTGCAGCAGGATCAGCACGACGAACGCGATCAGCACGGTGAACGCGAAGGTGAGCAGCGCGACGGTGCGCCATCCCGCCGAAACCTTGCCGAGCGCATAGGCACCACGGAGCTGCGCGAACATGTGGACCGGCGGGACGAGCAACCCCGCCATCACGATCCACCCGCTCGCCAGCCCCGCCATGCCGCCGAGCATCAGCGCGATCACCAGCAGCATCATGAACGCCAGCGAATAGGTCACGAAGATCGCGTGATCGTAGAGATGGTGCTTGCGGCGCCACAGGAACAGCAGTGCCATGAACGGCACCGAGAGCGGGATCAGCCCCCAGCTATATTTATAAGCGCTCGACTGAAGCTTGTAGATCATCAGGCGGGGATTGGCGTTCGCCTTGGCGATGCCATGGTCAAGCAGTGGCCAGCCGGTCTTCTTCACGTCGGTGAAGGTAAAATCGTCCGTGTCGCGTCTGGTCGTGCCGCTTGCGCTCGTCAGCGCGCGGATGCTGCCGCGCAGGACGAGTGCCTGCGTATCGAGATCGGTGGTCGATTGACCCGCGCGCACCGCGATCGCGCGGTCCCGCTCGATGCGGGCGAGCTCGCCACGGGCCTCGTCCAGCCCGCGTGCGAGTTCGGCGCGGTCGCGCGTCGTGGGGGCGGCGATCTGCTCGGTTATCTCGCCACCGACCACACCGATCGTCGCGAACATCAGGAAGACGGTAAACAGGAACAGCGCGAGCGGCGAGACGAACCGCGCGCGCTCGCCATTGACGTAGCGCCGGGTGAGCGTGCCGGGATGCAAGACGAGCAGCGGCAGCGTGCGCCAGATCTTGCCCTCGAAATGGTACACGCCATGCGCAATCTCATGCCCGATCGCGCCGAGCGACCGGTGGACATGCGCGGCCTGACCACAGGCATGGCAGTGCGCGCCGATCAGCGCGGTGCCGCAATTGAGACAGAGCGCGCCCGTTGCATGCGCCCTGCCGATTGCGGTCGATTCGCCCGCACATGGTTCGAACGCGCGTCCGACCAATGCCCCCCGTGGCGATGTCCGCCGCTGCCCCCATGTCCCCGTTCATAACGCAAGCGTAACGCAGCCCGGGCGTTGGCGCGAGTCGGTTTGGCGTGATAGTCGGATGGCATGACCGACCTTCCCGACGCCGAGACGCACTCTGAAACCCTGATCGCCGACATGGGCGCGCGCGCGCGCGTCGCATCAGGCGTGCTCGCGGCGCTGCCGACTCCGCGCCAG
>NZ_JRVI01000204.1:0-2206 GCF_000783375.1 Sphingomonas sp. Ant20 | reverse complement strand
CCGCCGCCCGAGACCCGCGCCTTTTTTTTTTTTTTCAGGAATTCGTCGAGCGCGCTCGGCTTGCCGGTCGGCTTGCGACCGCCGGGGGGCAGCGCCCAGGGATTGCGGGGGCCGCCGCCCTCGCCGGCATTGTCGTCACCCGGGCCGCCCCAGGGGCCCTTTGGGCGTTTCGACGGCGAGAATGGGGGGACGCCGGAGCCAGCGCGTAAAGATCGTCATCCAACCTTTATAGGTGTGCCATCGCGGAAAAACAGTGCCAAGCGCCCGCCACGGGCCTATCTGGCGGCGATGATCGACATTGAAGCGGTAAAGGCGGCGATTGCCGCAGTGGCGGGCCCGCGCGCCACGGTGCGACTCGAAGGAACGCGGCTCGGCGTGGTGGTCGATGCGACCGGCCTCGACCCGAAGGCGCGCGACGCGCTCGAGGCCACGGTGAAGATGGCCGCCACCGCGCCGGGGGTCGGCGAGGTGCGCGTGGTCATGACCGCCGAACGCACCACCCGCCGGCTGATCGCGGTCGCCAGCGGCAAGGGCGGGGTCGGCAAGTCGACGCTGTCCGCCAACCTCGCCATCGCGCTGTCCAGGGCCGGGCGCGCGTCGGCCTCGTCGACGCGGACATTTACGGCCCGTCGCAGCCGCGACTGATGGGGGTCGAGGGCACCCGCCCGACCGCGAAGGACAAGGTGCTCGACCCGGTCCCCACCCCCTACGGCGTCCCCCTCCTGTCGATGGGCCAGCTCGTTGATCCCGGCCGCGCGCTCGCCTGGCGCGGGCCGATGGCGGCGGGTGCGCTCGGCCAGCTGGTCGAGGCGGACTGGGGCGCGACCGACACGCTCGTGCTCGACCTTCCCCCCGGCACCGGCGACGTCCAGCTGACGATGGTCCAGAAATACCGTCCCGCGGGCGCGATCATCGTCTCGACGCCGCAGGACCTCGCGCTGATCGACGCCCGCCGCGCGATCGACCTGTTCGAAAAGGCCGGCATCCCGATCATCGGGCTGGTCGAGAACATGGCCGGCTATGTCTGCCCGCATTGCGGCGAAAGTTCGGATCCGTTCGGCAATGGCGGCGCCGAGACGGCCGCGCGTGAGCTCGGCATCGCGTTCCTTGGCCGCGTCCCGCTGACGCTGTCGATCCGCACCGCCTCCGACGCGGGAACGCCCCCCGCGGCCGAGCCCGACGACGTGATCTTTGCCGCCCTCGCTGCTCAGGTCGTCGCATGGATTGGAAAAATGTGAAACGTTTTGGGGCCCGCGCCGTTGTGCTGTTACCGGTCGTGCCTGGCGCGTAGAGCTACGGCACGAGCGGACCAGGATTCCAGCCACCCGACCGGTCTATGTACAGACCCGGACGGGTGCTCCCCCGAAGAGGACGCCGCGATGCCTCTTACCGCCGACTCCGATATCAGGACGCTGCTCGAAAATGCGCGCACGATCGCGCTGGTCGGCGCGTCCGACCGCCCCGACCGCCCCTCCTACGGCGTGATGGCGCGGATGCAGGCGCACGGTTACCGTGTCATTCCGGTCAACCCGCAGATCACTGGCGAGCACATCCACGGCGAATTCGTCTTCCGCGAACTCGCCCAGCTCGGCGACGAAATCGACATCGTCGACATCTTCCGCAACTCCGCCGCCGCGGGCGAGGCCGTCGACCAGGCGATCGCGATCGGCGCGAAAGCGGTGTGGATGCAGCTCGGCGTGATCAACGAGGACGCCGCCGCCCGCGCCGAAGCCGCCGGGCTTCAGGTCGTCATGGACCGCTGCCCCGCGATCGAGATCCCCCGGCTCGGCGTCGCCAGGATAGATCGGGATCCGACCGACTGACGCTTGCGGCTCGCCTGCGCGTGCGTCACCCTCGCGACGAGCTTCGTATCGGCCCATCGCGTATCGGGGACAGGTCATGTTCGCCTTCTTTCTGGCTCTCGCTCAGGACCCGCTGCTCGCCAAGGCCGGCGAGCGACTCGCCGCCGAACCCCGCTGCGTCATCGATCCCGCCTCGACCGACATCACCGTCTGCGGCCTGCGCCAGGCGGATCGGTTCCGCGTGCCGTTCGTCGAGCACGACCCCGGCGATCCGCGCCATGAAAGCCTTGCCGCGGAACGCGTCCGGCTGCTCAACGCGCGCACCCCGGTCCAGGACATGGGCCCGTTCCAGGTCGGCGGCGGCATGGCCGGCGTGTCGGTCGGCGTCGGCGCGGCGGGCGGTG
>NZ_JRVI01000203.1:0-1664 GCF_000783375.1 Sphingomonas sp. Ant20 | reverse complement strand
CGAGCCGCGGCGCGGCGCACCAGCGGCGCCCGCCCGTGACCGAATCGACCAAGGATATCGACACGCTCGCCAAGGGCGGTCGGACCAACATTGCGGGCTTTGTCCTCCGCCTCGCCGCGCGCATCCCGTTCCTGTTCATCGCGGGCCGCATTTACGGCCCGGACCTGGTCGGCCGGTTCGCGATCGCGGTCGTGGTGGTCGAACTCGCCGCGCTGCTGGCGACGCTCGGGCTCAAGCGCGGTCTCGCGCAGGCGCTGAGCAGCACCGAGCGGCCGCACGCCTATGTCGTGTGGGATGCGATGGCGGTGGCGTTCGTCGCGTCGCTGATCGCGAGCGCGGTGCTCTTCACCTTCCCCGAGATCATGTATCCCAATACGGCGATCACTGGGCTCGACCGGTTCCTGCCGCTCATCATCGTCGCGGTCGCCTGGTCCGACGTCAGCCTGGCAGCACTCGCCTATCGGCTGAACGTCAAGGCCGCGGTCACCGCGCGCGCGGTGGTCGAGCCGTGGACGATCTCGATCGCCGCCTGGGCCTTTTCCTATTTCACGATCCGCGACGGGCTCGTGCTGAGCTATGTCGCGTCGATGACTGCGGCGCTGATCGCCAGCCTCGTGCCGTTCGTGCGCAGCTACGGGCTGCCGCGCGGCTGGTCGCCGCATCTGCGCCCGCTCTACGCGCTCGCCCGCGCCAATGTGCCGCTGGCGGGCGCGGACATCCTCGAATGGGGCAGCCGCAACGTCGACCGCTTCATCCTCGGCGTGATGTTCGAGCCCAAGGTCGTCGGCATCTATTATATGGCGCAACAGGTCGCGAGCCTGCCGCAGAAGCTTAAGACAAGCTTCGACCCGATCCTCGGCCCCGTCATCACGCAGAGTCTTGCGGTCAACGACCGCGCGGCGATCGCCAACCAGGTCCGCCAGGTCGCGTTCTGGATCATGGCGGCACAGGGTGGCCTCGCGCTGATGGGATCGATCCCCGGCGAGGCGGTGATGGGCGTGGTCGGGCCGCAATTCGTCGCTGGCACCGCCGCGCTCGCCTTCCTGCTGACCGCCGAATTCCTCGCCTCGAGCGGCGCGGTCAGCGAATCCGCGCTCGTCTATATCGCGCGGCACCGCAATCTGATGATCTCAGCGGTGATGCTCGCCTTCCAGATCGGCCTCAGCTTCGCGCTGATCTTCGCGATCCGCCGGCTTGGCTATCCGGTCAACTATCAGGCCGCAGGGCCCGCGATCGCGCTCATGATCTCGGTCGCGCTGACCTCGATGATCAAGTCGCGGCTGCTCGGAAGCCTGCTCGGCGCGAGCGTCTCGCCGTGGCGCTGGCCGCTGGTCTGGGCGGCGCTTGCCGCGATCGTCGTGGGCACGGGCTTTACCGCGCTACCCAAGCGGCTCGAATGGGTCGAACTTGCGGTCGGCGAGCCGGCGATCGCCGCGACCTATCTCTTCATCCTGTGGAAATGGGCGTTCGGGCCCGCCGACCGCGCCCTGTTCGCCAAGACCCCCGAGCCCAGCGAAGCGACGCTGCCGCGGAGCGGGTCGCCGGTCCGCTGATCCGGCCCCCCGAAGCGGGGGCGCCGGCGATCAATGCCGGAAGTGGCGCATCCCGGTGAACACCATCGCCAGCCCCGCCTCGTCCGCCGCCGCGATCACGTCGCGCGCGGA
>NZ_JRVI01000202.1:0-12332 GCF_000783375.1 Sphingomonas sp. Ant20 | reverse complement strand
ACCGCGGTCGCGGTCGGCCCGTCGCCCGCGCCCGCACCCTGGAACAGCAGCCGCCCGACGAAATTGCCCTCCGCGACGACCGCGTTCAGCGACCCCGTGACGTGCGCGAGCGGATGGTCGACCGGCACCAGATGCGCATGCACGCGCTGGAACAGCCCGTCCGGCCCGTCCTCCGCCAGCCCGAGCAGCCGCACGCGGTAGCCCAAGGCCGCCGCCTCTGCGATATCCGCGCCCAGCAGGTGCCGGATGCCGCTCGCCGCCACCGTGTCGAACGCCGGCCGTGTCCCGAACGCGATCGAGGCGAGGATCGACAGCTTGTGCGCCGCATCCACCCCGTCGATGTCGAAGCTCGGATCCGCCTCGGCAAAGCCCAGCGCCTGCGCCTCGGCGAGGATCTCGGCGAAATCGCGCCCCTCTGCCTCCATCTTGCTCAGGATGAAATTGCACGTCCCGTTGAGGATGCCGTAGACCCGCCCGATCGCGTTCGCCGCCGCGCCCTCGCGCAGCCCCTTGATCACCGGGATCCCGCCCGCGACCGCCGCCTCGAACTTCAGCGCGACACGCGCCGCTTCCGCCGCGGTCGCCAGCTCATAGCCGTGATGCGCGAGCATCGCCTTGTTCGCAGTCACGAACGACTTGTCCGCGGCGAGCGTCGAGCGTGCGAGCGTCAGCGCGGGGCCGTCCGATCCGCCGATCAGCTCGACGACGACATCGACGTCCGCCTGCTGCGCCAGCGCGGTCGTATCGTCGACCCAGGCGAACCGCGTCAGATCGACACCGCGATCCTTGTAGCGGTCACGCGCCGACACCGCGACGACCTCGATCGCGCGGCCGGCCCGTCTGGCGATCAGCTCGCGGTTCGCGTCGAGCAGCCGGATGACGCCGCCCCCCACGGTTCCCAGGCCCGCCAGTCCCACGCGCAACGCTTCGCTCATCGTCTTCCTTTCGCCAAACCCGCGCGAAGACCTAGGGTTCGGGAAGGATTCCCGCAATCAAGATGACGAATGGCGCCGCGCGCCCTATCTGGTCCCGCATGACCGGCCGCTTCGATCACCTGCCCAACCGCCGCGCGATCGTCGATCGCCGCGCGGTCGCCGACACCATCGCCGCGCTGGACGAGACCGACCCGGTCGCGCTCGGCCGCCAGGCGACGATCCTGCTCAAGGCCGCGCTCGACGCGGGCCGGGTCGAGGTTGCCAAGCGGCTCGCCGAACATCCCAGCCGCGGGCTCGAGGTGTCGAGCGCGCAAGCCTATCTGATCGACCAGCTGCTCCGCCTGCTGTTCGATTTCACCACCACCCGGCTGCACCCCGCGCCCGCCCCCACCCCCCGCGACCGGCTCACGCTGATCGCGGTCGGCGGCTATGGCCGCGGCGAGATGGCGCCGCATTCGGATGTCGATATCGGCTTCCTTACGCCGGGCAAGCAGACCCCGCGGGTCGAGCGCATCATCGAATCGATGCTCTACACGCTCTGGGATCTCGGCCTGAAGCTCGGCCAGTCCAGCCGCTCGCTCGACGAGATGATCCGCCAGGCCAAGGCCGACATCACCGTCCGCACCGCCTTGCTCGAGGCGCGCTACGTCACCGGCGACATGGATCTCTACGAAGAGGCCTCGCGCCGCTTCAAGGTCGAGGTCCAGGCGGATACCGCGCGCGCGTTCATCGCCGACAAGCTCGTCGAGCGCGACCTGCGCCACCGCAAGATGGGCGACACGCGCTATGTCGTCGAACCCAACGTCAAGGAGGGCAAGGGCGGCCTGCGCGATCTCCACGCGCTCTTCTGGATCGGCAAGTATATCTACGACGTCCAGCGTGCGGCGCAGCTCGTCGATGTCGGGCTGTTCACCAAGGCCGAATATCGCCTCTTCCACCGCGCCGACAATTTCTTCCAGGCGGTGCGCTGCCACCTCCACAGCATCACCGGTCGCGCCGAGGACCGGCTGACCTTCGACGTCCAGCGCGAGATCGCCGACCGGATGCGCTTCTCCGACCGCCCGGGCAAGCCGAAGGTCGAGCGCTTCATGCATTTCTACTTTCTCCAGGCGAAGACCGTCGCGACCTCACCGGCGTCTTCCTCGCGCATCTCGACGAGAAGTTCGCCGCGCGCGGCCGCCGCTTCGGGCTGCCGACGATCCGCCGCAGCCCGCGCCGCCTCAACGGCTTCGTCCTCGACCGCGGTCGGCTGGCGCTGCCCGACGACGATTTCTTCCGTGCAAGTCCGGTCCGGCTGATCGAGATCTTCCAGCTCGCCGACCGCAATACGCTCGAGATCCACCCGCTCGCGATGCGCGCGGCCGCCCGCGACGTGAAGCTGGTCGACGACATCCGCGACGATCCGACCGCCAACGCGCTGTTCCTCGACGTGCTCAGCTCGCCGCGCGATCCCGAACTCGTCCTGCGCTGGATGAACGAGACCGGCGTGTTCGGCCGCTTCGTGCCCGATTTCGGCCGCGTCGTCGCGCAGATGCAGTTCGACATGTACCACCACTACACCGTCGACGAACACACGATCCGCGCGCTCGGCCTGCTCGCACGGATCGAGAATGGCGCGTTGAAGGACGACCATCCGCTCGCCAGCGCGATCTTCCGCCAGATCGTCTCGCGCCGCGTCCTCTATGTCGCGGTGCTGCTCCACGACATCGCCAAGGGCCGCGGCGGCGATCATTCGATCCTCGGCGCGGAGGTCGCGCAGCGTCTCTGCCCGCGCTTCGGCCTGTCGCCGGCCGAGACCGAGACCGTCGCCTGGCTCGTCCGCTGGCATCTGCTGATGTCCGCGACCGCGTTCAAGCGCGACCTGTCGGACTTCAAGACGATCCTCGACTTCTGCGACGTGGTGCAGAGCCCCGAGCGACTCCGCCTGCTGCTCGTGCTCACCATCGTCGACATCCGCGCGGTCGGCCCCGGCGTCTGGAACGGCTGGAAGCGGCAATTGCTCGGCGACCTCTATGAATCCGCCGAGGAGGTGCTCCGGCTCGGCCACAAGCAGAAGGGTCGCGCCGAACGCATCGCCGCCAAGCACGAGACGCTCCACGCCGATCTCGGCTGGAGCGACGCCGAGTTCGCCGCGTTCGTCCGCCGCATGCCCGAGGCCTATTGGATCGCCGAGCCCGAGGACGTGCTCGTCCACAATGCGCGCTTCCTCGCGGGCACCGGCGACGCGCAGCTCGCGATCGACGCGCATGTCTATCCCGGCCGCGGCGCGACTCTGGTGACGATCTACGCCGCGGATCATCCCGGGCTCTTCTACCGCATTGCCGGCGCGATCCATGTCGCGGGCGGCAACATCATCGACGCGCGGATCCACACCACGCGCGACGGCATGGCGGTCGACAATTTCCTCGTCCAGGATCCGTTCGGCCGCCCGTTCGACGGCAGCGAACAGCTCGCCCGCCTGAAGACCGCGATCGAGGATGCGCTCGCCAACCGCGGCAAGCTCGCCGACCGCCTCGTCGCCAAGCCGCTCCCGCGCGCGCGCGCCGAGGCGTTCGACATCGTCCCCAACGCGATGATCGACAACCGCGCCTCGAACCGCTTCACCGTGGTCGAGGTCAACGCCCGCGACGGCCCCGCCTTGCTCAACCGGCTCGCCCAGGCGCTCTTCCAGTCGAAGGTGACGATCCACTCCGCGCATGTCGCCACCTATGGCGAACGCGCGGTCGACACCTTCTACATCACCGACCTCACCGGCGACCGCATCACCGCCCCCGCCCGGCTGAAGACCCTCGAACGCCGCCTGCTCGCGGCGGCCGCCGGCAAGCAACTCGACCTCGCCGCCTGATTCTTCGTCATCCTGACGAAAGTCAGGATCCAGAGCCACGAACGTCCCGCTCAGTTATCCTGGATCCTGACTTTCGTCAGGATGACGGCGTGGGTGAGGCGCCACCCCCCCCCCCGCCACAAACGAAAAAAGGCCGGCCCGCTCTCCCGAGCGGACCGGCCTTCCCTAGCGACGTTGAACGATCAGAACCGCGTCCGCACCGTCAGCCCATAGGTCCGCGGCTCGGCGAGGTACGAGGTGAAGATCTGGTTCCCCACCCCGCCAAACGCCTTCACCTGGTCGAGATTGCCCGCGCCCTGGAACGGCGCATTGAACCCGACCTGCTGGTAATCGGTGTCGAGCAGGTTCTGCGCCCACAATTCGACCGCCCATTTCTGCGCCGGCCCGCGGATGCCGATCCGCGCGTTCATCAGGAAGAAGCCGTCCTGCGCCTTCTCGGTGAACAGGTCCGACCCGGTATTATAATCGCTGGTCATGCGGCCATCGATGTAGAAGAGCCCGGTGATCCCCGACGACCCCAGCTCGGGCGTCCACGTCCCCGACGCGGTGACCGTGTGCTTGGGCGCGTTCGACAGCGTGTTACCCGACAGCAGGAACAGCGCGGGGTCGAGTGCCTCGCCCGTCTCCGACCCGACCAGGTTGTTCTTGAAGGTCGTGTCGACATAGGTGTAGCCGAGGCTCACCGCGACGTCGCGGACCGGGAACAGCCCCGCCTCGAGCTCGACGCCCTGCGACCGCACGCCGTATTTCACGTCGCCGGTGCACGCGCCCGTCGCCGCACTCGCATCGCGATCCGCGCCGTTCAGGCTGGTGTCGCACGAGCTGATGTTCTGGACGATGAAGTTGGTGCCGTTGAACGTGTTCAGCTGGAAGTTCTTGAACTCCTGGCGGAAGCCCGCGACGTTGAAGGTGAACTGCGCGGAGGTGAACTTCAGCCCCAGCTCATAGGAGTTGACCGTCTCGGGATCGAACCGCAGCCGGCTCGCGCTCGCATTGGTCGGCGCCGCGAACACGTTCGCGGTCAGGTCCGACCGGTCGAGGTTGTAGCCGCCCGCCTTGTAGCCGCGTGAATAGGACGCATAGAGCAGCGTGTCGGTACGCGGCTTGTACGACACGATCCCCGTGCCGCTGAACTCGCCTTCCTTGAACCCGTCGTTCAGATCGAGCCCGTTCAGCGCCGAGGTCGAATTGCCCGTGCAGGTCAGCGTGACGATCCCGCCGACCAGCGTCTTCAGGCTGGCGGGCACCGCCGCGCTCGCCAGCAGCGGGCTCAGCGCCGCCTGCTGCGCGGGGCAGACGGTGTTGTTGTTGTTGAAATCGGCGTGGAAATCCTTCGCCTCATGCGTGTAGCGAAGCCCGCCGGTGATCGACAGCTTGTCGGTGACCTTGAAGATGTTGTGCGTGAAGAACGCGTAATTCTCGCTGTCCTGATAATAGGTCGACCGCTGATCGCCCAGATTGTTGAGCGTGCTCAACCGGTCGATGCCGCTCAGGATGGTACCGGTCAGCGCGCCGAAGGCGGGCTGCGTGCCCGGAGCCTGTCCGGACAGGACCGCACGTCCCGCCGCGCTGAGGCAGCCCGGATTGGCCGGATTGCGCAGCGCCGCCGCCGGGTTGACCGTCGCGACGATCCGGCACGCGGCGAACGCGCCATATTGCGTCCCGAACTTCAGATTGTCCGCGACGACCAGGTCTTCCTTCGAATAATAGCCGCCGACCAGCCAGTCGAGCTTGTCGTCGAACAGCGACCCGTTCAGCCGGACTTCCTGGCTGAAGGTGTGGAACTGGCGATAGCTGTTGCCGTCGTCCGCACGGTAGCCGATGTCGAGATTGCCGTAATCGATGTCCGCCGCGCCGCCCGACTTGTACTCGCGGTACGCGGTGATCGAGGTCAGCTGCGCAAAGCCGAGGTTCGCGTCGATCTGGCCCGAACCGCCATAATCCTTGGTGATGTTCGAATAGGCGCGGCCCAGCGTGTTGGCGATGCGGCGGTTATACGGGTCGCCCTGGCTCGGGAACACCGCGCCCATGCTCTGCATGACCTGCTGGATGCGGTTGCCCGCGGGGTTGATCGCGAAGTCGCCCGCGACGCCCGGCGTCGGATCGATCTTCTCGCGCGTGTCGATATAGACCGCACCACAGCATTTCTCGTCACGCCGCGTGTAATCGCCGATCAGCCGCACCGACACGTCGCGCTCGGCTCGAACAGCAGCTGCCCGCGCACGAAATAGCGGTTGCGGTCGTTGTAATCGGTCTGGTTGATGACGTCGTAATAATAGCCGTCGCGCTTGCCGAACACGCCGTCGAGCCGGAACGCCAGCTTGTCCTTGATGATCGGCCCGGTCAGCCCGCCCGCGATGCGGATATTGTTGTAATTGCCATAGGTCGCGTCGCCATAGCCGCCGAACTGGTAGGACGGCAGCTTGGTCAGGATGTTGATCGTGCCCGCCGATGCGTTGCGCCCGGCCAGCGTCCCCTGCGGTCCGCGCAGCACCTCGATCCGGTCGACCTCGCCCAGATCGTTGAGCCCCGAACCCGTGCGGCTGCGATAGACGCCGTCGATGAACACCGCGACCGAGCTTTCGAGGCCGGGATTGTCGCCGACCGTGCCGATGCCGCGGATACGCGCCGAGGCGTTCGCCTCCGACCCCGTCGACGAGATCAGCAGCGACGGCGCGAGCTGCGTCATCTGGCGGATGTCGGTCGCACCCGAATTCTGCAGCGCGGCCTGGCCGACCGCGGACACCGCGATCGGCACGTTCGACAGCCGCTCGGAACGCCGGGTCGCGGTGATGACGATGTCGCCTGCGTTGATCGGCTGGGGATTCGCGTTCTCGGCGACCGGAGGCTGCTGCGCATCGACCGACGCGGCGGCGGTACCCGATGTATTTGAGGGTACGGTCTGCGCCTCGGGCTGCGTCGTCGGGACATCCTGTGCGAAGGCCGGCGCCGCGATCGCGATCGTCGCGGCGGCAGACAACAGATATGCGGTCATGCGCATGGGCATCTCTCCTGGCGGCTTCGAATTATTTCGAATTTCCGGTTTGGTCAGGAGGTAATTGGAATTTTCATGCAGCGTCCACCGATTTCCGTATGCGGAAGTAACTTTCCGGTCGCTGTGTCGCACTTCCGCAACACCGAGCAATAACACCGCGTGATAGCCCCGAAATCGATGCATCGCGCACGGGCGGTTCGACCGCGGCGATTGACGCTACGGAAAGGGTCATGGTGACCTGCACCCCAACGCAAACGCCCACCGCCCCGAACAGGGGGCCGATGGGCCGGGTCGCTATCGTCGTATCGCGTCCCGCATCGTGGGCCGCGTCGTCACGCCGTTACTTGGGCGCGAGCACCATCAGCATCTGACGGCCTTCCATGCGCGGATACGCCTCGATCTTGGCGATCTCCGCGACGTCGTCCTGCACGCGCTTCAACAGGTTCATGCCAAGCTGGCCATGGCTCAGCTCGCGGCCACGGAAGCGCAGCGTGATCTTGACCTTGTCGCCCTCGCCGATGAAGTCGTTTACCTTCTTCATCTTCGTGTCGTAATCATGGTCGTCGATGTTCGGACGCATCTTGATCTCCTTGATCTCCTGCGTCTTCTGCGACTTGCGTGCGAGGTTCGCCTTCTTCTGCGCCTCGTACTTGAACTTGCCGACATCGAGGAACTTGGCGACGGGCGGATCGGCGTTGGGCGAGACCTCAACCAGGTCCAGACCATGCTCGGCCGCCTGCTCGATCGCTTCGCGCGTGTACATCACGCCCAGATTCTCGCCCTCGTGATCGATCACGCGGACCTTCTGGCTCTGGATGAATTCGTTGAATCGCGGGCCGTTCATCGCGGGCGTCTGCATGGGCCGGCGCATCGTGGGAGGACGTATGGGGGTTGCTCCTGTTGTTTCTGACGAAGTATTTGGGCCGGCTTATAGCGCAGAAAGCTCTGCGCGGAAAGCCGGCCTCGTCCATCACATATCGGGAGCGCGCGCCTCGATCGCAAGGCGTGCCACCGCCTCGTCGAGCGACAGCATCTCCTGCCCCTGGCTGCCCAGCCGGCGAATCGCGACCGTCGCCTCGTCCGCCTCGCGCTTGCCGACCACGAACAGCACCGGCACCTTGGCCAGGCTGTGCTCGCGCACCTTGTAGTTGATCTTCTCGTTGCGCAGGTCGGTCTCGACGCGGATCCCCGCCTTGCGCAGCGCGGCGACGACACTGTGCGCATAGTCGTCCGCATCCGACACGATCGTCGCGACCACCACCTGCACCGGCGCCAGCCACAGCGGGAAGCGCCCGGCATGATGCTCGATCAATATGCCGATGAACCGCTCGAACGTGCCCAGAATCGCGCGGTGGAGCATCACCGGCCGGTGCCGCTCGCCATCCGCGCCGACATAGGACGCGTCGAGTCGCTCGGGCAGCACGCGGTCCGACTGGATCGTGCCGACCTGCCACGTCCGCCCGATCGCATCGGTCAGGTGGAATTCGAGCTTGGGCGCATAGAACGCGCCCTCGCCCGGCAGCTCCTCGAAATTCGCCTTGATCGTGTCGCTCAGCGTCGACTGCATCACCGCCTCGCGCAGCTCGGCCTCCGCCTTGTCCCACATCGCGTCGTCGCCGAACCGCTTCTCGGGCCGCAGCGCGAGCTTCACCGCATAATCCTCGAAGCCCAGATGCTTGTACACGCTGTCGAGCAGCTCGCAGAACTTGCGCACCTCCTCGACCAGCTGGTCCTCGCGCACGAAGATATGCGCGTCGTCCTGCGTGAACTGGCGGACGCGCATGATCCCGTGCAGCGCGCCATGCGGCTCGTTGCGGTGGCAGCAGCCGAACTCCGCCATCCGGATCGGCAGGTCGCGATACGACTTGATCCCCTGCTTGAAGATCAGGACGTGCGCCGGGCAGTTCATCGGCTTGAGCGCCATCAGGTCGCCCTCGCCCGACAGGACCGCGCCCTCGTCTTCCACATTGGGGATCTCGTCGGGCACCACGAACATGTTCTCGCGATACTTGCCCCAGTGGCCCGACTGCTCCCACTGCTTGGCGTCCATCAGCTGCGGCGTCTTCACCTCGGCATAGTCCGCAGCATCGAGCCGCCGGCGCATATACGCCTCCAGCTGGCGCCACAGCACGAAGCCGTTGGGATGCCAGAACACCGACCCCTGCGCCTCGGACTGGAGGTGGAACAGGTCCATCTCCTGCCCGATCTTCCGATGATCGCGCTTGGCGGCTTCCTCCAGCCGGAACAGGTGCTGGTCGAGCTGCTTCTTGTTGAGCCAGCCGGTGCCGTAGATGCGGCTGAGCATCGCGTTCTTCTGGTCACCGCGCCAATAGGCACCGCTCACGCGCGTCAGCTTGAACGCGGCGGGATCGAGCTTGCCGGTCGATACCATGTGCGGCCCGCGGCACATGTCGAGCCACTCGCCCTGGCGATAGATGGTCAGCTCCTCGCCCTCGGGCAGTTCGGCGGCCCATTCGGCCTTGAACGTCTCGCCCTGCTCGGTCCACCGGTCGATCAGCTGCTGGCGGCTCCAGACCTCGCGCAGGAACGGCTCGTTCCGCGCGATGATCGCCCGCATCTCCGCCTCGATCGCGGGCAGGTCCTCGTCGGTGAACGGCCGGTCCTTCGGCGCGAAGTCGTAATAGAAGCCGTCATCGGTCGCCGGCCCGAACGTGATCTGAGTCCCCGGGAACAGGTGCTGCACCGCTTCGGCCATCACATGCGCCAGGTCATGCCGCACCAGCTCGAGCGCATCCGCCTCGTCGCGCGCGGTGACGAGCGCCAGCTGCGTATCCCCCTCGAACGGCCGCCCGAGATCCCGCACCTGCCCATCGATCCGCGCCGCCAGCGCCGCCTTGGCAAGCCCCGGCCCGATCGCCGCGGCAACATCCGCGGGCGTAGTCCCGGGCGCAACCTCGCGGACGGAACCGTCGGGAAGCGTAATGCGGAACATGGCAGACATGAGGAACTTTCTCGTGATGGAAGAGCGGCGCTTATGCCGTCGCCCAGCCGATATAGGCAACCCGCCACGCACCGACACCCCACGAACCGCCCCCATGTTCCCCGGCGAAGGCCGGGGCCCGGTTGGGAAACGTCGCCGACAAAGGACCGCGCCCAGTTACGCCGACCTCACCACCTGGACCCCGGCCTCCGCCGGGGAACCACCCCCGTCATCCTGACGAACGTCAGGACCCAGAGCCACGCCGCGCGCGCCGCGACCCCAGCACACCGCAATATCCCCCGCGACCACCCCCAAACTCCACCCCCGGCGAAGGCCGGGGCCCAGTTGGGAAACGTCGCCGACAAAAGACCGCGCTCAGTTACGCCGACCTCACCAACTGGACCCCGGCCTCCGCGGGGTGGAAGCAATCTGCCCCCTCACCCCACCCCAAACGGCACCACATGGTTCCCCTGCGTGTGCCCCACCTCGGCCCGCCCCAGATACGGCACCCCCATGTCCCGCGCCCAGCGCACCATCATGTAATCCAGCGTCTCCCCCCAGGCCGGCTCGTTCGCCTGCACCGCAGTGACCGCCCCCAGCCTGAGCCCGGCAATCCCCTTCAGCTGCGTCGCGTTCGCCACTTTGAACAGCATCCGGTCGATCGCATACATCGGCTCCGACACCTCCTCGACGATCAGCACGTGGTCGGTCAGGTCGGGCAGCCACGGCGTCCCGATCAGCGACGTCAGGATCGAAAGGTTGAACGCCGCCGAGGGCTGCCCCCCGAGCCCCGGCTCGAGTCCCGAGCGATTCCCCCGCGCCATCCACCCCAGCGACCGCGCCACCGTCGCCTCGCCGTCATGCCGGTTGATGTCGCTCACCATCGGCCCGTGCGCCACCCGCCCGATCCGCCGCGCGTAGAGCGCCCCCAGCAGGAACCCGACATCCGAATAGCCCAGATACGTCTTGTGCCGTGCCGCGCGCCCCAGCTCGGGCATCACCATCTGCAGGATCCGGTTCGCGCCATAGCCCCCGCGCAAAAACCAGATCGCGTCGAACGCCGGATCATTGGCGTATTCGAGAAACGCCGCCGCCCGCGCGAAATCCGACCCCGCGAAATGCCCGTCGGTCGCGGTGCATTGCGGATGGAACACCAATTCGACCTCGGGAAACGCGCGCGCCGCATAGGCGGTGACCACGGGGATAGCCGAGGGATTGGTCCGGCTCGACGCGGCGAGAACACCGATGCGCATGGTTCGTCCTGTCTTGCCCCGTTACGCAACCGCCGATAGCGCGAGCACATGGATATCACCAACCCCTCCGACCAGACCGCCGCCGACCAGCCCGCCTATTTCTTCATCGGCATCGGCGGGTCGGGGATGATGCCGCTCGCGATGATCCTCGCGGGCCGCGGCGCGACCGTCGCGGGCTCGGACCGCAATCTCGACCAGGGCCGCGTCCCCGCCAAGTTCGACGACCTCGCCGCCAAGGGCGTCGCGCTCTTCCCGCAGGACGGCAGCGGCATCGTCTCCGCGGACCAGCACGTCGTCGCCTCCGCCGCGATCGAGCCGACCGTGCCCGACATGATCGCCGCCGCCGCGCTCGGCTGCCCGCGCGCCACCCGCGCCGAGCTGCTCGCCTCCCTGTTCAACGACAGCCGCCTGCCGATCGGTGTCGCCGGCACCAGCGGCAAGTCGACCGTCACCGGCATGATCGGCTGGATCCTCCACACCACCGGCCGCGACCCGACCGTGATGAACGGCGCGGTGATGAAGAACTTCGCATCCCCCGACGCCCCCTTCGCCAGCGCGCTGGTCGGAGCCGGCGACAGCTTCGTCAGCGAAGTCGACGAAAGCGACGGCTCGATCGCGCATTACGCGCCGAAGATCGCCGTCCTCAACAATGTCAGCCTCGACCACAAGTCGCTCGACGAACTCCGCGCGCTCTTCGGCACCTTCATCGCCAAGGCCGAGACCGCGGTCGTCAACGCCAACGATCCCGACGCCGCCGCGCTCGCCGCCCGCCTCCCCCGCGGCCAGGTCACCACCTTCGCGATCGACGCGTCGGCCGACCTCCGCGCCGAGAATCTCGCCCCTGAACCCTTCGCGATTGGCTTCGACCTCGTCTCGCGCGGCGTCCGCACGCGCGTGAAGCTCGCCGTCCCCGGCCGCCACAACGTCGCGAACGCGCTCGCCGCGATCGGCGCGGCGATGGCCGCCGACGTGTCGCTGCCCGACGCGGTCAAGGCACTCGCGAGCTTCACCGGCCTGCGCCGCCGCTTCGATCTGGTCGGCACGGCAAACGGCGTCGCGGTGATCGACGATTTCGGCCACAACCCCGACAAGATCGCCGCGACGCTCGATACGCTCCACGCCTTTCCCGGCCGCCTGCTGATCCTCTTCCAGCCGCACGGCTATGGTCCCTTGAAGGTCATGGGCACCGAACTCGTTGCCACCTTCGTCGAGCGCATGGCGCCCGAAGACCTGCTCGTCCTCCCCCGACCCGGCCTATTATGGCGGCACCGTCACCCGCGAGGTCACCAGCGCCGACATCGTCGCCCGGATCGCCGCGGAGGGCCGCGACGCCCGCCACATCGCCGACCGCGCCGGCGCACGC
>NZ_JRVI01000201.1:0-6138 GCF_000783375.1 Sphingomonas sp. Ant20 | reverse complement strand
CCAAAATCGAGCGCCAGCTATACGGATGCACCGCACGATGGGATGCCAAATCCAACACATGCAAAGGCAAGTGGGTGCCGCTCTATGAGCAACAGCCTGATTTAGCGCGATAATTGATATTCGCGGACAAGGACTGATGCAGGGACATGCCATGCCCGTTCGATTTTGCGGATCATGTGGAGGGTCAGCCCCCGCTTGCGGGCCAGAACCTCGGTCGCGCGCGATTGGCCGATCAGGGACGCCAGGTCAGCGCGGGTGCGCCCTTCTGCCTCCATGGCGGCCTCAATCGCTTCCACCGGGTCCAGCTTGTCGACCGGCCACCGTTTCCGCTCATATTCATCGACCAGCGTTGCCAGTACGTCGAGACGATCCTCGTCCGCGCTGCCCGCTTCCGCGCTCCAGAGCGCGCGGATTTCATCGACTGCCACCCGATGGTCGTCATCGTTCCTGATAGGTCTGATATCCATTTGCCTGTCCTTCAAAACTGATCGACGGTCGCGGCGTCGATGCGGTCATATTCAGCATGCGTCCCAATAAACTTTATGAACGCTATCCCTCGCCGGAAATGGAACGCAACGATCATTCTATGATCGCCGCCCGCCACTTCAAATCTGACCCGCTCCGCCGTCACCGTTTTTGCTTTTGAAAAATCGGCCATGACTTCGCTTGTCGAAGACCAGTCCGCATTTTCCGCAACTTCTAGCCAATGGGTCAGCGACGCGCGGGTCAGGGGATGCGTCGTGAAATAGGCCACGATGGTTTTGCGGGCGATGATCCTCATGGGTAGATCATGCCATTTCCCAATATGGGAAACAACCCCTTATTTCCCAAAGCGGGAAACCGCATACCGCCCGGCCCGCCCTCTGGTGCCCGTCAGGCACCGCCAAGCCCTTGGGTGGCACCAACCTGCCCCCAACCGCTCCCCTGTGCGCTTACGGGTCGAAAATCGCCTCCTGCACCCCCTGATAGCCAATTGAGACCTTGCATCATTGTGCGACGTGGAAGGGATGCGGATTCCTATCCGCGCATGCCTAGCGCGTGCCGCGACTAGCGGCACTCAATCTTCCCGCCGCAGGCGGTCTGATTAACGAGTTACCCACCCCTCGCCGTCGCCAGCTTTTTGGATAGCGCTATGGCGAGGCATGGATAACTCGCAGCCCCCTTTCAGGGGGTAATCATAAGATCATAGAAGACAAAGAATAAAAACCATTATTAATCAATACCTTATAACAGAGGGGTAGCTCACCAGCTATGAGCTACCCCTAGCTCACCAGCTATGAGCTAGGTTCGGATAAAATCCGAAAGTTTTTGATTGAAATTAGATCATAGACCGGGGCATAGAAATTTTCGATTTTATTCACTGTCTTTCAAAATCCGTTCACGGGTGAGCTACCCCTAGCTCACGACTGACAAAATTCATCAGCCTGTGGGACTCGGGAGTGCCAATGTCGCAAAAGTCTAAGCAACTAGGTTTGACCACCCCACCGGGCGGTACATGGGTGCAGACTGATCGCGCTGCTCATGAGAGATGGGCGCAACTGGCTATCGCCAATCCCCGTGCGTCATCGGTGCTCCATGTGCTGGTAGCTCAAATGGGACGACATAATGCCATTGTGGCCAGCCAAACGACATTGGCAAAGGCCGCGCATTGCTCACTCCCGACCCTCAAGCGGGCTTTGTCTATACTCCGTGAACAGGGGTGGATCGAAGTCCGCCAGATCGGCCCAACCGGGACAGCCTGCGCCTACATCATCAATGACCGAGTAGCATGGACCGGTAAGCGTGATGGCATCCGCTACAGCCTGTTTTCGGCGGCTGTGTTGATCGCAGACGATGAACAACCGGATCGTGAGGAGCTGGGCGCGCAACCGGCGCTCCATCGTCTGCCTAACCTGTTTCCGGGTGAACGCCAGTTGCCAAGCGGTCCCGGCCTTCCTCCCCCGTCTGAACCATCCCTTCCGGGGATGGAACCAGATTTACCAGCTATAGAGCAACCCGATGGACTGGACACCTCCGCGCTCCATACGGTACGCGGTACACAGGACTAAGTGCGCAATGGTAAGCAGGACTTCCATAGGGCCAAAAGAGGCGGCGGAACGGGTCGGACGCTCCAAATCTGCCATCCTGAAAGCGATACGAGAAGGTCGTATCTCTGCTACTAAAAGCGATAGCGGCAGTTGGCATATCGAGCCTGTCGAATTGTTCCGTGTATATCCAGATCGCGGATCGGAAAGTACGCAATCTCCGCATACTTCCGCACCTGATGTGCGCAACGTTCCGCCCTCTGGTGCGCAGGTAGAAACCGAGCATTTACGCGACCTTCTACAACGTTCAGAGAAGCGTGAGGCCGACCTGATCGAAGAGCGCAATGCGTGGCGGGAACAAGCCCAGCGCCTCGCGCTGACCGATCAACGTGCCGCCCTACAGCCTGTCCCCCAGCGTGGTTTCTGGTCACGCCTGTTTAGCCGCCAGGGCGACAGCCCTAGCGGCGATGATGCGTAGAACGTTGGAACTTCCAATCAAGGAATTATCAAATGGCCGACCTAGTTATTTTAAATTTAGAAAACGGGGATACCATTCGCTGCACCGATCTCGCTGACGCCAAAGCAAAGGCAGCCCCCTTATTAGGAAACAACATTACCATAGAAATAACTCCTGATGGCATAGGTGGCCCTATTACAACACTGAAATTTGACGAATACGAGAAAGAATGGATTCCAGAATAATGGTTATTCATGATTTAATGGAGCGATGAAATTATGTTCGGCTTGTTCAAAAAGAAGGCTAGCAGCGAAAGTGCAGCAGAAGCGACAATGCGCAAAGAGTTTGATCAAACTATTGCAGTAGCGAGAGTTGCTCCTCTTTCAAAACAAGCGAGAGTTGGCAAAGGTATCAATGATGCACTTGCAGACTTCCACCGTCGCTATACACCAAAAGGTTTCAATGAACTCGATTTCGCAGAAAAAAAAAAATCCTACCTTGATACTCTTGCGAAGAGACAAGATGAACTTCGCCTTATGGGCGGAGATGTTGGTCTAGAGCATATCGGATATTCTCTCGTTTCAAGGTGGGCACTTGCTATTGCTATGGGCAGCGACAGCCTAGTTAATCACTTTGAAGATAGCATGATCTACTTCAAACGCGCGGCTCAAACGCTTTAATACAATTAGATGGGGGAAAAATTGAGGGAATTTAACGTATACTCAAACTCCAAAGGAAGTTCTGGAGCTGTAAAAAACGGATGGTGCTGGCCTGCCTTCTTTTTTTGGATCATTCTGGTCGCTTTTTAGCGGCTTCCTTATTGCTGCGCTTTTTATGCTTCCACTCGAATTCATTTTAAATTTTTGCAGCTGGTGTCGCGAGCGACGAGCAGCGTCGATATGGCCCCGAAGATGCAACTCGGGTGATTGGCGGAGCTATAGCCCTCGCCTTCATCATCATTCGATTGATATACGGTGCGCAAGGAAACAAGTGGCGCAGGGCTCGCTACCTCAGGAGAGGCTTTGAATTCCGTGGTACGGTGAGAGCGGCGAACAAAGCAGATGCCGTCAGGCAGTACGGGTAGAAAACACATGATTCCGCGCATGGCTGATGCCTTATAGGCTCATGCCGCGATCCCGTTGCAGGACCAGCTCGCGCTCATTGATGAGCTGGCCGATGGCGCGCGTCATCTGGGGTTCGCGCTGGATCCTCTCGATGTAGAGATCCTTGGTATGCTGGTTCGCTCCGTTATAGGCGTCCACCGCCTTGCGGAGCGCCTCCGGGGTCGCCTTCCAGTCGCTGTTATGATCGCCATAGCCGGGGGCGCCCGCCTCGCGCTTCCCGGCGATGGCCCTGAATTTCTCCGCCACTTTCTCCCGTTCCAGCGCCTGCTGGCGCTCCTGTGCCTGCTCACGGGCGCGCTCGGCGGCAAGCCGCTCCTGACGTTGCGCCTCGGAGGCATCACGCCGATCGCGATCGACCGCGCCGCTCAAGGTGGCTGCAAACTCATGCAGCTACCCGATATCCGCTGCCCCGCATCGCGCAGCCACTCGGTCCCCCGCTCGATATATTGGCGCAGGCCCCGCTGCTCGATGACGCCGGCGTTGTGCTGGCCCACCATCGTTACCGGCTCATAGGCCCGTCCTTCCCGCATGGCCTGATGCTCGGCACGGCGCTCCATCGCCGTCGCGCTCGGCCCCATATGCACGGTTGCCTCCTGCTCTATTCCGCGTCGCTGGTGGCTGCGATGGTCCACCCGCTCCGGGACGTTGGCCCGTTCCAGCGCCGCATTCTGCATCTCGGCCCACCGGCCACGCCAGCGCTCGACCTCCCCGCTCGTCTTCTGGTCCAGTTCGCGGGTCTTCACGCCCAGCCCTTCCGGGCCGATCCGCCGCGTCGTCGTCAGCAGATGGGCGTGGTGGTTGCGATGGTCGCCCTCGCGACCTGGTGCGTGGATCGCCACGTCCACCGCCACCCCATGCCGCTCGCTGATTTCCCGCGCGAAGCCTAGCGCAAGCTCGCGCCGCGCCTCGGCCGACAACTCGGCAGGCAGCGCGATTTCATATTCGCGGGCGACGGTCGAGTTCTTGCGCGTCTCGGCCTGCTCGGCGGCGTTCCAGAGCGCGGCCCGATCATTGGCCCACGCCGGGGCGTCAGCAGGTACAACAAGGGCGTTATGTTCGACGCCCTGCTTGCGGGTGTAATCGTGGACGATGCCGGTGCGCTCGTCCGTGATTTCGACGCCCGCACGATAGGCCGCTGCCGCCGTCGCGCTGCGACCGGCGGAACGACCTATCGTCTTCACCGCAAGATGGAAGCTCGCCATCGCCGCGCCCTTGCTAGCCATGCGGGAGCATGGCGCGGGCGATAGCCCGCTGGGGTGTAGGGGTATCCCCTACCGCACGCAAACGCAAGTTTGCATAAGTGCGCCCTTCCTCTCTTTCGCTCGGTCGGGTCCGGTGCTATCAGTATTGCACAGCGAAAGGATTGACCATGGCTGCTCCAACGCCAGAGGCTATCGAAACTGCCCGTCGCAAGGTCCAGCAGGCCAAGGCCCGGTTGCAGGCATTGGAAGCTCGCGCCACCACCCTTAACCGCAAGGCCGATGCCCGCCGCAAGATCATCCTCGGCGGTCTGCTCCTCGATGCCGCCATGAAAGACCCCGCATGGGAAACCCGCCTCGATGACCTGATGACGCGGATCAGCCGCGATCAGGACCGCAAGGCGTTCGAGGGCTGGACCTTCAAGGGAAGCCCCGCCGATGCCTGATCCCTTCGACCCTGCCGAGTTCGACGCGCCCCCTCCCTCCGATCCCGGCACGGACTATCGCACCCTGCTCGACGCCATGCGCAAGGCCGGGGCCGAAGGGGTCGCCCAGCAGGTCGCTGCCCTGTCCCGGCAAATCGAGCAGGACGCCCGCCAGCGCGCCGAATGGACCGCACAGGCAAGCGTGGAGGTTCATGACCTCCACCGGGCCGCTGGGGAGCTTCAGCGGGTCAGCGCGGGGGTCTGGTGGGATCGCCTGAAGGAATGGATCGCCGCCGCCTGATCGGGCTGGGCCTGATCTTCGCCGCGGCTCTCGCCTACCGCTGGGCGCAGGAACCCAAAATCGAGCGCCAGCTATACGGATGCACCGCACGATGGGATGCCAAATCCAACACATGCAAAGGCAAGTGGGTGCCGCTCTATGAGCAACAGCCCTGATTTAGCGCGATAATTGATATTCGCGGACAAGGACTGATGCAGGGACATGCCATGCCCGTTCGATTTTGCGGATCATGTGGAGGGTCAGCCCCCGCTTGCGGGCCAGAACCTCGGTCGCGCGCGATTGGCCGATCAGGGACGCCAGGTCAGCGCGGGTGCGCCCTTCTGCCTCCATGGCGGCCTCAATCGCTTCCACCGGGTCCAGCTTGTCGACCGGCCACCGTTTCCGCTCATATTCATCGACCAGCGTTGCCAGTACGTCGAGACGATCCTCGTCCGCGCTGCCCGCTTCCGCGCTCCAGAGCGCGCGGATTTCATCGACTGCCACCCCGATGGTCGTCATCGTTCCTGATAGGTCTGATATCCATTTGCCTGTCCTTCAAAAACTGATCGACGGTCGCGGCGTCGATGCGGTCATATTCAGCATGCGTCCCAAATAAACTTTTATGAACG
>NZ_JRVI01000200.1:0-5465 GCF_000783375.1 Sphingomonas sp. Ant20 | reverse complement strand
GCCGGGGCAGGACTGGCGATCGCGCTCGGCAAGCCTGGCCCGGCCGAGCTGCTCGCCGCGTATCGCCGCCCGCAGCCCCGCCTCGCCGATGGCCGCCGCCTCGCCCGCCACGTCCATGCGATGATGGACGTGTCCGACGGTCTGCTCATCGACGCCGCGCGCATGGCGCTCGCGAGTGGCCTCGCCGTCGCGATCGATCTCGCCGCCATCCCCCTCTCCGACGCCTATCGTGCCTATTCAGGCGATCGGGTCGCAGCGGCGACCGCAGGCGACGACTATCAGCTGCTGTTCGCCGCGCCCGAAGATTTCGCTACCGATGCCACCCGGATAGGGGCGTTCTTGACGGGATCGGGGCTGGTCCTTCACGATGCCGGCACGCCCGTCCCGCTGCCGCCAAGTCTAGGCTATGAGCACCGCGCCTGACGGTCGCTTGCGCAATACCCCTGCACTGATAGGTTCCTTGGACGGGACTCGGCAAAGCCGAGACCGGGGAGGAACTGAAAAAAGGGATAGTGCCGTATGACGACCGTCTATCTGGCCATGATCTGCGGCGTCATCGCCGTCCTATATGGCTTCGTCACCAGTCGGCAGGTCCTCGCCGCCTCCCCCGGCAATGCGAAGATGCAGGACATTGCCGCCGCCATCCAGGAGGGCGCAAAGGCCTATCTCGGCCGCCAGTACACGACCATCGCGATCGTCGGCGTCATCGTCGCCGTCATCCTGCTCGCCACGCTCGGCATGATCTCGACGATCGGTTTCGTCATCGGCGCGGTGCTGTCGGGGGTCGCGGGCTATGTCGGCATGAACATCTCGGTTCGGGCGAACGTCCGCACCGCAGAGGCCGCGCGCACCTCGCTCCAGGCCGGGCTGACGATGGCGTTCCGATCGGGCGCGGTCACCGGCATGCTCGTCGCGGGGCTCGGGCTGCTCGCGATCAGCGCCTTCTTCTGGTATCTCACCGGCTTTGCGGGTCACGCGCCCAACGACCGGATCATCGTCGAGGCACTGACCGCGCTCGCCTTCGGGGCCTCGCTGATCTCGATCTTCGCGCGTCTGGGCGGCGGCATCTTCACCAAGGCGGCCGACGTCGGCGCGGATCTGGTCGGCAAGGTCGAGGCGGGCATTCCCGAGGACGATCCCCGCAACCCCGCGGTCATCGCCGATAATGTCGGCGACAATGTCGGCGACTGCGCGGGCATGGCCGCCGACCTGTTCGAGACGTACGTCGTCACGCTGGGCGTCACGATGATCTCGATCGCGCTGCTGATCCAGGCGAGCGGCGCCGAGTTGATGCGTCTGATGACGCTCCCGCTGCTCGTCGGCGGCGTGTGCATCGTCACCTCGATCATCGGCACCTACATGGTCCGGCTCGGCGGCGGCAGCATCATGGGCGCACTCTACAAGGGCTTCTTCACCTCGACGATCCTGTCGATTCCCGCCATCTACCTCGCCACGCAGTACGTGCTCGGCGACCTTCACCGCGTGATCGGTGGTGCAGGCTATCTCGATCCCGCGACCGACGACCTGACCACCCAGGCCGCGCCGTCGCTGACGCAAAGCTTCACCGGCATGGACCTGTTCTGGTCGATGATGATCGGGCTGGTCGTCACCGGGCTGATCGTGTGGATCACCGAATATTACACCGGCACCAACCACCGCCCGGTCCAGTCGATCGCCAAGCATCCGAGACCGGCCACGGCACCAACGTCATCCAGGGGCTCGCGATCAGCCTCGAATCGACTGCGATGCCGACGCTCGTCATCGTCGTCGCGGTGATCGTCGCCTACCAGCTCGCCGGGATCATCGGCATCGCCTTTGCCGCCACCGCGATGCTCGCCCAGGCGGGCATGGTCGTCGCGCTCGACGCGTACGGCCCGGTCACCGACAATGCCGGCGGGATCGCCGAGATGGCGGGCCTTCCCGATGACGTCCGACAGAAGACAGATGCGCTCGACGCGGTCGGCAACACCACCAAGGCGGTGACCAAGGGCTATGCGATCGGCTCGGCCGGGCTCGCCGCGCTCGTCCTGTTCGGCGCCTATACCACCGACCTCGCGACCTATTTCCCGCAGGTCACGGTCGATTTCAGCCTCAGCAACCCGTACGTCATCGTCGGCCTGCTGCTCGGCGCGCTGCTCCCCTATCTGTTCGGCGCGTTCGGGATGACCGCGGTCGGTCGCGCGGCGGGCGCGGTCGTCGAGGAGGTCCGCGCGCAGTTCCGCGACAATCCCGGCATCATGCTCGGCACCAGCCGCCCCAATTATGCGCGCACCGTCGATCTGGTGACGAAGGCGGCGATCCGCGAGATGATTGTGCCCTCGCTGCTGCCGGTGCTGTCGCCGATCGCGGTGTATTTCATCATCACCGCGGTCGCCGGCCAGGCCTCGGGCTTCGCCGCGCTCGGCGCGATGCTGCTCGGCGTGATCGTCTCGGGTCTGTTCGTCGCAATCTCGATGACGAGCGGCGGCGGCGCCTGGGACAATGCCAAGAAATATATCGAGGACGGCAACCACGGCGGCAAGGGATCTGAGGCGCACAAGGCCGCGGTGACCGGCGACACCGTCGGCGATCCCTACAAGGACACCGCCGGCCCGGCGGTGAACCCGATGATCAAGATCACCAACATCGTCGCGCTGCTGCTGCTCGCCGCACTCGCGGGCGGCGGGGTGGGCTGACGCGACGATCCTCCCCCGCAAGGGGGAGGTAGCAGGTGCAGCCTGACGAGGGGCGGCGGCACGCGCTGCCCCCTCCGTAACACCCCCCCGCCGATACCGCCGTAACGGACCCGATAGACCGTCCGCGGATGCATCTGGCTTGGACGGACCGGCTTTTGCCCCCGCATCCTGCCCCGATGCGCAACCGCCCCGAAAACCACCTCTTCTATGGCGACAATCTCACCGTCCTCCGCAAGGAGATCGCCGACGAGAGCATCGACCTGATCTATCTCGACCCGCCGTTCAATTCGAACGCGACCTATGGCATCCTGTTCAAGGAACCCGACGGCCGCGCCTCGAACGCGCAGATCGAGGCGTTCGAGGACAGCTGGCACTGGAACGACAGCGCAGAGGATGCCTTCGACCAGGTCGCGCGCAGCGGCAACACCAAGGCGTTCGACCTGCTCAACGCGATGCGCGGGTTTCTCGGCGACAATGACATGATGGCCTATCTGGCGATGATGGCGGTCCGGCTGCTCGAACTGCACCGCGTCCTGAAACCGACCGGCAGCCTCTATCTCCACTGCGACCCGACCGCGAGCCACTATCTGAAACTTCTTCTCGACGCGACGTTCGGCAAACGGCAGTTTCAGAACGAGATCATCTGGAGCTATCGGCGCTGGCCGACGGTCTCCCACCGCTTTCAACGGATGCACGACTGCCTGCTGTTCTACAGTAAGACCGAAACGGGCAATCTGTTCAACGTTCTGACGATGCCCCCGTCGGCGAGTTCGATCAAACGTTGGCGCGGGGCGATGCAGAAAGTGACCTTCGCTCCCGACGGAACCCGCAATCCCACGCAGGAGAGCGGCACGTCGCCAGGCGTCGCGATGAACGACGTATGGGACATTCCTATCATCGCCCCGGTGTCGCGGGAGCGTCTCGGCTATCCGACCCAGAAGCCGGTGGCCCTGCTCGAACGCATCATCGGCGCGTCGTCGAACGAAGGCGACGTGGTGCTTGATCCGTTCTGTGGATGCGGCACGGCGGTCCATGCCGCGCAGAAAATGGGCCGGCAATGGATTGGGATCGACATCACGCATCTCGCCATTTCGCTGATCGAAAAGCGCATGAAGGACGCGTTTCCCCGCGTCACCTTCACGGTCGAAGGCACCCCCAAGGGCCTCGCCTCCGCACGCGATCTGGCGCTGCGCGACAAATACCAGTTTCAGTGGTGGGCGGTGTCGCTGGTCGATGCGCTCCCTTTTGGCGGCCGCAAGAAGGGGGCGGATGGCGGGATCGACGGGCTCATCTATTTCAACGATCACGATGTCGCCGCAGGAAAGATGGTCACGCACCGCGCGATCGTCTCGGTCAAGGGCGGGCTCAATCCCGATGTGACGATGGTCGAGACGCTCGCGGCGACGATCGCGCGCGAAAAGGCGCCGATCGGCGTGCTGATCATGAACGCCAGGCCCACGCGCGAGATGGAGCGCCGCGCCGCCGCGGTCGGCATCTACCGCGCCGGCGTCGACGAGACGTTCCCGCGGCTTCAGATCCTCACGCTCGCCGACCTGTTCCAGGGCAAGCGGCCGCGGATCCCCAATGTCGACCGCGCCGCCTTCCGCCGCGCCGCGCGCGAAGCCACCGGCACACAGCCCGGGCTGCTGTGACGCGCCCTTGTTTCGGACGCGGCGAACACCGACATCCAGGTCTGAGGGGCGCGTATGGGCATAAGGGCCATGCGCGCCTTTCGGGCGTGCTTTCCTTTTTCGCGAACCTGCGGTAAGGGCGCTCGTCCCGAAATTCCCCCAATTCAGAGATTATATTTGGCCAAGGAAGAACTGCTCGAGATGCGCGGCCGCGTGGTGGAACTCCTCCCCAACGCGATGTTCCGGGTACAGCTCGAAAACGACCACGAGATTCTCGGTCACACCGCCGGCAAGATGCGCAAGAACCGCATCCGCGTGCTGGTCGGCGACGAGGTGCTGTGTGAGCTCACCCCGTATGATCTGACCAAGGGTCGCATCACCTACCGCTTCAAATAAGCGCTGGCCGCGGGTCGTCCGCGGTCGTGCAGCAAGATCGAGGCAATTGTGCTCGTCCTAGCCTCCTCCTCGCCCCGCCGCCGCGACCTGCTGGCGCGGCTCGGCGTCGTGCCGTCGCGCGTTGCGTCCCCCGATATCGACGAAAGCCCGCACCGGGCCGAAGTGCCGCGCGCCTATGCGCTGCGTCTCGCGGTCGAGAAGGCATGCGCGGTCGATCGCGCCGCGGGTGAGATCGTCATCGCCGGGGACACCACCATCGCCCTCGGCCGCCGCATCCTGCCGCCCGCCGATACGCCCGACATCCAGCGCGACCTGCTCGGCAAATTGTCCGGGCGGCGTCATCACTGCCTGTCCGCAGTCTGCGTGATCGACGCCGCCGGCACCGTCCGCACCCGCCTCGCCGACACGATCGTCGCGTTCAAGCCGCTCTCGACCGCCGAGATCGACGACTACATCGCATGCGGCGAAGGGCTGGGCAAGGCGGGCGGCTATGCGATCCAGGGCCGCGCCGAGGCGTTCGTGCGCTTTCTCTCGGGTAGCCATTCGGGGGTTGTGGGGCTTCCGCTGTTCGAAACCCGCGCGCTGCTGAAGACCGCCGGGCTCGCGCTTGCCTGAATCCGGCCCCGTCTGGCTCTACGAAGCCGGCATTGGCGAAGACCGCGCCGCGCTGGTCGAGAATGACCAGATCGTCGAGGCACTGATCGAGCGCGACGACGTGGCGCTGCGCGTCGGCCATGTCGCGCGCGCGCGCCTCGTCGAGGCG